>QQSA01000066.1 GCA_003602535.1 Candidatus Poseidoniales archaeon | reverse complement strand
CATGATGTAGGAGTATATCGCCCAAACGGTGAACCTCGTGTTCTGGAAGAAGGAATGGTTCTAACTGTTGAGCCTGGTCTTTACTTCGGCGCTTGGAGGCCGGATGTCGATTGTCCAGAAAGATATGCGAATATTGGAATTAGAATTGAGGATGATGTTTTGGTTACGAAAGATGGTCCAGATGTACTTTCGAGTGATTGTCCAAAAACAATTGCTAATATTGAAGCAATTGTAGGATCTGCTTGAGTGGTATCTATGTCTTGGAGTGATATCCTAGCAAATTACGCTTCCAACGACAAGCGTATGACTCCTGAAGACGCCGTTATTCTCTATCGTGATGCACCTTTGCATTCGATAAGGCGTGCGGCGAATAAAAGGCGTATTCAGATAAATGGAGACAAGGAAGTAACTTACTTGATAGATCGCAATATCAATTATACCAATATTTGTACAATCAATTGTCAGTTTTGCTCATTTTATCGTCCACCTGGTCACGATGAAACTTATACTCAGACTATCGAAGAGATTAGCACCCGAGTTAAGGAGTTAGAACAAATAGACGGAGTTCGAATTTTGATGCAGGGTGGAGTTAATCCAGATTTAGGTATTGAATATTATACCAATCTCATTAAATCGCTGCGAGATTTGCATCCTACGATTGATTTGGATTGCTTTTCACCAATTGAAATTGAAGGGATTGCGGAAGTAAATGGTAGTACAACACTGGACGTGCTAAAGCATCTCAAGGATGCAGGAATGCATGGTCTGCCAGGAGGTGGTGCAGAGATGCTTGTAGATGATATTCGTAAGGACGTATCTCCAAAGAAAGGTGCTCCTGCGAACTGGTTGAGAGTAATGTCGGAAGCACAATCACTTGGACTCATCACCAGTGCAACAAATGTATTCGGCTTCGGAGAATCGATTGAAGACAGAGTTGAACACATGCGGAGAATTCGTAATCTTCAAGACGAAAGTTTGGAAAAATATTCTAATGGATTTACCTCGTTTATTGCTTGGCCTGTACAATTAGAGAACAATACATATGGGAAAAGAAACCGGGGTAGAAACCGTTTCGAGTTAGGTGCTGGGCCTAGCGAATATCTGCGACATGTAGCGATTTCTCGTCTTTTCTTTGACAATATCGACCATATTCAAGCCTCTTGGCCAACTATGGGGCTATCTATTGCACAGATGGCTTTGCTGGGTGGTGCAGATGATGCCGGGTCAACTATGATGGAAGAAAATGTGGTATCTGCGTCTGGAACTGAAAAGATTGCAGCAAGTGAGATAGAATTACAGGATGCAATTGTAAGGGCAGGATTTATTCCTCGAAGAAGAAATTCTAGATACGAATCACTAGAAACTCCAACTCCTGAGACCAAACTGCAAGAATTAGCAGCTCCTCCTCCATCTCAATTTTGATCATACCAAACTAACCAGATGTTTGCCCGGATTTCACGACTTCCACCTTGGTCATTTTGTGGAACATATTCCTGACCATTGTACAATCCCTTGTATCGGATATTGTTGCTTGTAGAATTGTCTACCCAATCAGTAATGTCGTAAGTCCACTGTTTCACATCTTGTCCAGCACACCAACCTGCTCTACCGAAAGGCCATGATCCAAATTGATTAGCAACTACTCCATCATCAACTAATTTTTCACATCCCTGATTATCTCCTACAATTGGATGCCATTCGTATGTGTGGTAACCATTGAGGTAGTAATGATGCTCATGATCACAGAATTCTGCACAATTAGCCGAATCTTGATTAAATCCATGGCCAGTAATTGTGGAGACAATTTTTACTCGGTAGTAATCACTAGGCGCTGTGAAGTTATGTTGTCTCTTATACTGAGATTCATTATTGTATTCACCTCGGAATTGTCCTCCAGTGAATATTTGTTCACCACTCATACTTCTTTCGCCAACATTCCAATCTGAAAACAGTAATTTTACAGTCATCTGACCCTTGTTTGCTCCTTGGTATTTGAAGGTCCTAACATCGTTTTCTTCAAGCATAAACATGTAAGGTGTGATGTCTGTCAACCAACGTCCTTCACGGCCGTAGGTAGTTATCCATCTCATGAATTCAGTGCCACAAACACTTGAATTATCACGATTGCAGATTTTCATGTAAGCCAGATAATCCCATTCGTGACATCCTCCATAACCTCCATCCGATTTAGCGTATCTGTTTCTTCTATCTTCGCACGCATGCTCGTGGAAGACTTCGAGAGTATCATAAGATGTAATGTTGTTTGGGAGGTTGATGCTTACATTTTGATATGTAGAGGTGTAACCACCTTGCCAACCTCCTGTGTGCCAAACATCATCCACAATTGTTACCGAATGTACATTTGGATCACTCTCTCTAACTTCTGTTGGATATTCATAATTGTACATTCGGGCTTCATATGCCCAATGTGTAATGTCATTGGTCTGCGTAGTCCATGCATATATCGAACCAATTTCCCTTGCTCTTTGGAATCTATCTATCCCATAATACAATGAGTTCCAATTGTCGATTAAGTCTCCTAATCCTCCAGTTGCTGTAGACATATCTTGATCAATATAGTGAATGCGGTTTTCCCATTTCAACTCCTCATCAGGGTTTAAGGCATTTTGAACTGCAGATTTTCTACTCAATACATCGTTATGAAATGTTGAATCAAAAGACCCGTAAAACAAATGTGCATTATCAGGTAATTGTCGAATCATTGAACCAGGGTTTTTCGACCAATCTGCATTGTTTCCATTACCTGAACTATCGGTGTATTTGAACAAAAAGATGTAAACATCTTTTCCATTCCATTCGTTTCTAAATGACCATGTTCCATCTAATGTGGCAACAGAGAAATGCGCTACTGTGTCCATTCTCCCATCTCCATGTCCGCTTTCTTTCCAAGCAACAGGTAATTGGTAAACTGCACATCCAGAAGAATCCGGTGTCCATTTTTGTTTGGTTTCAGGACAGTTGTCAACATTAGAAAACACTCCATCACCATCTAGATCTGCACAACCGATATTGTTCACGGAATTACCTAATGGAGTCCCGGGACATGCATCATCAGAGTCCATAACTCCATCACCGTCAGAATCTCTTTCAGTTGCATCGCATCCATTTTCATCTATGTCTTGTGCATTAAGTGGTGATCTTGGACAAAGATCTAGAGTCTCTCCAGTTGAATTAACATCATTCACACCATCATTGTCGTCATCCTCATCTTCAATCGAATCCTGGCATCCATCTCCATCATAATCGAAAACAGAATTACTAATCCAATTTGAAATCCCTCTCCAACAATCATCGATTGTATCATTCACTTGGTCGTTATCATCGTCTAAGTCTTCACTAAGATCTCGGCATCCATCTCCATCCCAGTCAGTATACGGTTTTGAGTCCCAGCCAATTTCACCAGTTGGGCATGAATCAAAGGTATCAGTAATTCCATCATTGTCATCATCTTCATCTTCAGTTGCGTCTGAACAACCATCTCTGTCATAATCATTCTCTGATGTACTTGTCCAACCAATTTCTGATGCACAATCATCATCAACATCGGGAATCATATCATTATCATCATCATAATCTTCCTCAAAATCATGACATCCATCATTGTCTCTGTCGGTAACTGAATTTGGGTTCCATCCCTCATTCTCCCCGTATCCATTTGGACATGAGTCAGAATTATCAGGTATACCATCTCCATCCATATCATTACCTGACAATAGTATGATTCTTACCATTCGACTATCTTCACTAGATGTCCATTTGCCACAGGTCGCAGTAACTGTAACATTGTAAGACTCTTCAACCAATCCTTGATTCAGAGAAAAATCTCCGTTTTCATCTGCTTGTTGAGTGTTTGTTCCATCTGTGATTACGCAAGTTGACACATCAGTGTGCAGAACCTTTCCTGTTATCATAATCGGTGCTGATGTTTCCATTTCAATAATTGATTCAAGTGAGATAATAGTGTCTCCTTCGTCAGGTGTAATTACGTCAAATGAAACTTGTTTTTTGATAGAATCATTCACGCCATCAATGATCATTCGAATATTTACTGTCCATTCGCCAGGTTCGTCTGGGACGAAAATCAATCGAACATTATCTCCATAATCATTTAATGTGGCCTCAATTGTTCTGATTCCACTTGTTGAAATCAAATCAAATTCATAGTTTCTTTTTGTTTCAGTAGGACTAATTTCGACAACACCTTCAATGATTACAATGTCATTAACCGCGATTTCTTCGGTAATTTCTGAGAGATTTAGAGAAGCTGTTATGTCAATAGTTTTTGGCTCTTCATCTGCTTCTACATCGACTTTGTCCGAAGACATACAACCAGATAAGAACATGATTAAAGTCAGGACAATCGCGTTGAGGGCCTTACTCTCCATGTATGCACACTAGGGGGTAGGCAAATGAAACCTTTGATTACAGAGTATCACTTTCAGTTCTACCATCTGAAATTATGATTTCTTCATTTATTGTCGATCCGTCAGGATGTGATACTACCAGAGGTTCTACCCAAAGTAAAGGACCACCCTTCTTCCTCTCTATGTTGATTATCAATTCCCAATGTACTCGGAGTAAATCACCATAAATTGTTCCAGGCCAGTCACCATCTGGCTTTTCAAGTACAAAACCTCCATCATCTAAATCAAGTACCTGCGAAGATCCCTTCCCCATGATTCTCATTGGTCTAAGGAACACTCCTCCTGGAGCATCATGCCTTTCCATTGGAGCGTCTTCACCCATTCCTGTGCCGTCATCAAGACCCTTTTCCCAATGGTGTGGTAATGGAGTAGTCAATCCAGGTGGTGGTTGACCATTGGGGTCACGACCGAGTGCTGCGAATACCTTATGTCTAGCGGGGGGTAGAATACCTACTCTCCAACTTACTTTCATTCCAACCCAATCTTCTTGAGTTTCTTCAAACTCAACTTTACCCCTGAGGTTTTTTCCACTTTTAAGGTCATCCAAGTCTATCTTTGGCCTTGGAGGAGCATTAGCAAGGAACAGTCTTTGTCTGCGTAGATCACCAAGATTGGCTAATACTCTAAGGACAATTGGAGCAATCATCATTGGTACAATAATCACCGTTAGTAATGGATAGTCGAGAAGACCTAGTCTAACCTTACCTGTTCCCCATGTAGGAATTCCTAAAGATGCTTGAAGCGGAGTAGTGAATAAGTAAAATAGGCTGAATAGCAATATCACTACTACCAAATTGATGTACTTTCGAACTTTTGCATGAATCGGATGGGGAATTAAATACCAGCCAGTACGCTGCTTTTCAATAATGTGAGGTGTTTTACCATGATATTCAGTATCGATTTCATAATCTCCATCGATTACACGTTCGATAATCCAAGAATCTTCTGTACCTAGGCGAAAAGGTGGTACTGCATCTTCTTCAACTTCGAATGAGTGTTCGACGATTGGAATGTGACTTGGATTCAGTCTATCCGATTCAAACGGTGGGTATCTAATTCGATGCGTAACACTAACCATTCATCTCCCTCCTTATGCAAACAATAACTTGAAACCGGCCTTAACTGCTAATTTCCTAAACTCTGGAACTTTACGAAGCAATGTCATTCCCAGTGGAACAGGATGTTCGATATCACCTTCAATATTGATTAATTCTAATATTTCAGGACGATTGAACATTCTGAAATGCGCATCTAATTCCTCATCATCCGGTATTGTAACAAGTAAATCACGCAATGCTTTAGCTCTCGCTTGCTCCTTCCTAAAAGCCTTGAATGGTTTGCACACTGAAGATAAATCACTAGAGCGCAACCTTCCTTTTCCAATTGCTTTCACCAAATTTTCAATTATTGCATCAACTTGTCTAAACCCTGGGCCGATACCCCCTCCAGTAGTAGGTTTAGCCATGCCTGCAGCATCTCCAATTACCATCACTCTATCCTTGAATGGCTTCTTTATGACTCCGCATGGAACAGGGCCACAATACCTTGCGATTTCCTTTACTCCAGAGAATCTTTGTTTCCATAATGGATGTTCAAGAAGAGCGTCATAGCATTGTTCTACACTGCGTCCCTCAAGATCTTGGGGTCTTGACCAAACTCCAATGCGATGAGTATTATCCCCTGTTGGAATCACCCATGCGAATAATCCTGGAGCAACATCCTTCCCAGTATACATTTCAAGCCAGTTATCCTTGCCAGTAAGGCCACTAACGTCTGCTTGAAAACCGATCATCATTTCTTTAGGTCGTCCCAATTTGAAATGTCTACGAGTCCAGGAATGAGCTCCATCAGCACCAATTAGCAAATCGCATTTGATGTCGATAACTTCCCCTTCCCGCTCAATCTTTACCTCTACACATTCGTTGGTTACAACAGCGTCAAGTGGTTTTGATAGTAACCATAGGTGCGCTCCTGCATCCATCGCTTGAGCAACAACACCTTGATCAAACTTTTTTCGACATACTACGTGAGTTCTTGTTCGACCATCTTTACCAACTGGCACCATTATTCCTGATGGAGAATGAATTAATGCCCCATCTACATTTTGAAGAATAGTTTCTTGCAGATTAACCCTCTCCATGGCTGGGGGATTTACCAAGCCTGCACATTGAAATGGTCGACCGATTTCAGCATGCTCTTCAACCATTAGCGTAGATATTCCGCGTAATGACAATTCCGTTGCTAATCGCCCACCGACTGGGCCGGCGCCGATGATAACAACTTGGTACATCAGGTGATACTGAGAGCATCACTAATGTCAAGGTTGTGCCTTCTTAACGCTTAGCGAAGCGATATCCTACCGATTCATTGCCCTTCAGATACAAGGTCGCAGAGAATGGTTTACCGGCCTTGGATGTAAAATCATCAAATGGGCCAACTTTCTTATTTTCAACCAGTTCTTTAGCTTCTTCACGAGTAATTACACGCTTGCTAACTTCTCTCATGATTGAAATTTTACAGCCTTCGGAATTTGGTTCGGACTGGTAATGAGTTTCAGTTTCGATGATTCCGACATTATGTTTCTTACACATTGCAACTATTCCTTCTACAACTGGGAATCTTGTTGCATCTGCGGGAGGAGCTCTTGGTGGGAACTCAAATCCAACTTTGTTTGCTTCTAAGACTAAATATGCAGGGAATGGCTTTCCACGTTTTGAAGTGAAATCCTCGATCAAATCAGATTTGCCTTCAGTCAGAATCTTTTTTGCCTCAGCAACAGAAATATCGCGTTTGCATATATTCATTCCAAGTCCACGGAATTTACATTCAGCATTGTCACATGCATATGCCTTCTCACCAATTCTGATAACTCCCTGATCACATTTTGGACAAGGACACAGTTCTTCATCATCAGAACTTGTAGTTTCGGCACTATTTCCTGCGATATTCACTTTCCCATCTTTATCTATACCTACAGAAACTTCGTATGGGCTTCCATCTCTTGCAAAGAATCCATGCAATTTTTCAATCGATTTATTTTCTAACAGCCTTGAAGTTGTATTTCTGTCAAACCATCGGCCGCTAGAATCTTTCCACATAACGAACGAACAACCCTTGTCTCTGCCTTCATTTTTATCGCAGATGTAAGATAGAACAGTCTCTCCGACATTTCCATCACATAATGGGCATTTTCCAAGTGGTTTGTCCGATGAATATAATTCTGAACGATCATGATCACGAATCTTATCGACCATTTCCTGAACAATTTCTCTGATTGTAGTCATGTATGATGTTCTTTGATGGGTGCCCTTCTGGACCCCGTCGAGTTTTGATTCCATATCGCCAGTTAATTCTGCAGAAGTAATCCATTCAACAGGTATTCTTCGCAAAATGTCAATCATCTTAATTCCGTGAGGGGTAGCTCTGAGTGAACCTCCTTTTCCACGACCAATAAATTCTCTAGAAATCAATTTTTCAATGGTATCTGCCCTGGTGGCAGGGGTTCCAAGTCCCTTTCCTTTCATAGCAGCTGCCATGTCTTCATCTTCGATTTTTTTGCCAGCATGCTCCATCAATCTTAGCAAACCTGCTTCCTTTAACCTACCAGTAGGTTTGGTCTTTTCCTCTTTGAATTCGTGTGATTCTAAATTAGCAGGTCCTGGGTTGGAGGATAAAACACCCCATCCCTCTGGAAGATTTTGCTTCTTTGGCCTTACTGCTCTCCATCCCTCTTGGGTTATACTCCTTGCTTCCTTCACAAAGTTATGTCCATCTTTTGAAGCAATTCTTTTTTCTACTTTCCAAACAGATTCTGGATGGAATGAAGATAGAAATTGTCTCGAAATTAGATCGTATAATTTAGCTGCGTCTGAGCTCAAATTGCCGGATGGAATTTTGCCAGTAGGAATAATTGCAAAGTGATCTGAGACCTTTGAATTATCGAAATTTCGTTTGACATTTTTTAGACCATTATCAATTAAACGTTGGGAATGAGAATTCAATTTGTCTTGGGCTCCTAATTGACGAATAGTCTTCGAAATCGATTCCATCATGTCTTCTGGGAGGTGCCTAGAGTCAGTTCTTGGATAAGTAGTCAATTTGTGAGTGTCATACAATTCTTGAGCTACTGATAATGTTCGCTTTGCTGCCCAAGACCACATATTATTTGCTTCACGTTGCAAACTCGTCAGATCAAAGTTAAGTGGGGGTTTTTCGATAGAATCACGATCATTTTGTTTGACGGTAAAATCTCCATCGCTACCAAGAACTTCTTGAATTGCTTCTTTCTCACTTTTCTCCATAATTCTATGTGCTTTTAATTCTGGGTTATCTGGATTGTCCTTGTGACCACTGCGTTCCCAGCGCCCGGTCCATTTTGCGTCACCACTAGTAAATTCTGCTTCAAGTTCCCAGAATGGTTCCGGGTTGTGTGATAAAATTTCTAATTCATGTTCAACAATCATTGCTAAAGTAGCAGTTTGAACACGACCTAATGAAAGAGATTTTTTGTCATTACGACTGGTACGCAAGAATGTCGCAGCAACTCTTGAACCATTCATACCGATAATCCAATCTGCTTCAGCTCTAGATATTGCTGCATCCCTCAAAGGTCCATAATCTTCTGACGCAGCACGGTTATCCCATGCAGATTGTATTGCTTCAGTGGTTAATGATTGCAGCCACATGCGACTCATTGGCGACTTCACTTTGGCATATTCTACAATTCTACGAAAGATTAGTTCTCCTTCTCTAGCAGCGTCACAAGCATTGACCACTTCTGAGCATTCTTTGCTTGTAATCATCTTTTTTATTGCAGTCAACTGCTTCCTGTTTGATCCCCTGCCAGTAATTGGTTTTAGTTCAAACTTGTCTGGGATAAAAGGAAGTTTATCGATCGATTTCCTCCAATTCTTGAATGACTCATCATATTCTTCTGGAGTTTTCAATTCTAGTAGATGTCCTACTGCCCATGTTACCCAGATCGATTCTGATTGCCAGTGAGTTTCTTGTTTCGAACTTGCGCCCAAAACCTTGGCAATGTCAGCCGCAACACTTGGCTTCTCAGCGATGATGACAACTGGCATGATTCCGCTGGGGAAAACCGACGATACTTGAAGTCTCGGATTGTGTGGTTTTCCAACAGGTACTATAGTACCTGTAAAAAATATGATATTTTTTTAGTTGACAAATTGGCTCCTTCGAGATTGCTCATTCCATTCTTCTTCCGACCCGGGACCTCCACATCCAACACAGCCTGGATAACCAGCCTCTAGAAGGTCGAGAACTTGAATCTTGAAATCTTCCCAACTACAATTCGGAACCCAACAAATATCTATCGATGGCTGAGTTTGTCCGAAATGTGCAATGCCCGTAATTTGAAATTCTCCTGGTTTAATCTCAGGAAATTCTATTCTTGATGGTATATTATCAGAAATTGCTTGAACTATTTCCCAACCACTTTCTATGTATTTTTCAGGTAATATGAGTACACAATTATCTTCCCTAAGGAATCTTCTCGCCGCCTCGCGCAGAGATGGCCAACGAGGGTCATTCATGTCCACATTACAGTCCATGACAGGGCAAGACTTGAAGGATGCCCCTCACAGCGTATTGGTCAATGGGGCTAGGATATTCTCTAATCGCTCGCCCCATATTGGCTCTTATGGATAGTGAGAAAGCTCATTCACGTGCTCTTCTTGGTCTTAGATTTGTAACATTTACATTCCTCGGACGAATGATGTTACGAGTATTGTATAGGCCTCGTAAAGTCGAAACGGAATGTTTGGGAATGAATTTTTCAAATCCACTAGGCTTAGCAGCTGGAATGGACAAAAAAGCCGAAGCAATGCGAGGTTGGGAAACTTTAGGTTTCGGTTTCATAGAGGTCGGAGGAATTACTGAACATGAACAATCTGGAAATCCCAAGCCTCGAATGTTCAGATCTTCTAACCATAATGCTCTAGTAAATCGAATGGGTTTCAATAATCCTGGCAGTGAAAAAATGGCATCACATCTTGCAAAGTCGAGTAAACCAAATATTCCTCTATTTCTTAATGTTGGCAAATCTAAAATTACAACTTTAGAAGATGCTCATCTCGATTATGCAACAACAGTATCCAGGTGTGAACCTTATGTCGATGGTTTTGTGATTAATGTTTCATCACCTAACACGCCTAACCTTCGTGAATTGCAAAAGGATGAAGATTTGGCTCGTATAATCGTCGAAGTGCAAAAATACTCTGGTGAAAAACCTGTATTGATTAAGATTGCACCTGACCTCGAAGATATGCAAATACGTTCGATTGTTGATACTGCACGCAGCCTAGGTTGTGCAGGGATAATCGCAACAAATACAACAATCGAACGACCTGACGATTCGAAAACAATGGATGAAACAGGCGGTCTTTCTGGTAAACCATTGTCATCAAGATCAACTCAGGTTATCCGATTAATTGCAGATCATACAGATGGAGACTGGCCGATTATTGGGGTCGGAGGCATTAGCTCTGCAGAGGATGCTTGGGAGAAAATCATCAATGGAGCGAGTTTACTACAAATTTATTCGGCAATGGTTTTCCAAGGTGCAAGTGTAATCAAAAAAATTGTCAATGGTTTGGATAAAAAGATGAAAGCTCAGGGTTTTACAAGTCTTGAACAGGCGATTGGAATTGCTAGGAGGGGTTGAATGTTTACACACAGAACTCGTCTATTAGTTATTGGAGCTGTGCTTACTATTGCACTTGCCGCAACTTTGCTATTAGAGGCCCCTGAGGCCACAAAAAGTATCGATGAGGTAATGGAAGACCCAGAGAGTCTTGAAGGGCGAGAAATTGCCATTAGAGGCGAAGTTCTTGATGGGTCGATCAATAACAATACATCCACATTTATCATTCATGGAGAAGATAATCAACTTTTAATTGATTTTAGTAATGCCCAAACATCGGGTGGATTAGATGATAATCGTACCATCTATGCTGAAGGAATTCTTGTCGAAAAGAATGGAGAATGGGTTTTCGAAGCTGAAGTAATCAAGACAAGTTGCCCATCAAAGTACGAAGAAGAGTCTGAATAATCTGAATTTACTATTCGGTGGGTTCAAAACGGTCGGGCGGTACGGCTTGCTGGGATAGGAGGGGAGTTTGCGTGCCCTCTTCCGCAAATCGCAAATGGCGGTCCGAACACCGAGGGGCGGCTCAGCCGGTCCATTGGTTCCCATAGGCGGACGTCGATGT
>QQSA01000065.1:2205-10307 GCA_003602535.1 Candidatus Poseidoniales archaeon | reverse complement strand
TCCTTAACTCGGGTGCTAATCTCTTCAATAGTCTGAGTATAGGTTTCATCGTGACCAGGTGGACGATAAAATGAACAAAACTGACAATTGATTGTACAAATATTGGTATAATTGATATTGCGATCTATGAGGTAAGTTACTTCCTTGTCTCCATTGATATGAATACGTCTTTTATTCGCCGCACGCCTTATCGAATGCAAAGGTGCATCACGATAGAGAATAACAGCGTCCTCAGGGGTCATACGCTTATCATTAGAAGCGTAATTTTCTAGGATATCACTCCAAGACATAGATACCACTCAAGCAGATCCTACAATTGCTTCAATATTAGCAATTGTTTTTGGACAATCACTCGAAAGTACATCTGGACCATCTTTCGTAACCAAAACATCATCCTCAATTCTAATTCCAATATTCGCATATCTTTCTGGACAATCGACATCTGGCCTCCAAGCACCGAAGTAAAGACCAGGCTCAACAGTTAGAACCATTCCTTCTTCCAGAACACGAGGTTCACCATTTGGGCGATATACTCCTACATCATGAACATCTAACCCCAACCAGTGACCTGTATTGTGCATATACCAATTATTCAATTCACCATCGGTTGAAATCGCTTCGTCGAGTGATTGACTAATCACTCCCAATTTAATCAAACCTTCAGCCAGTACTCTTCTAGCTGCTAGATGTGGAGCATCATATGGATTTCCAACTCTACACTCGTCGATTGCTGCAAGTTGTGAATCAAGAACGATTTGGTAGATCTCTGCTTGAGCATCAGTAAACTTGCCATTAACCGGCCAAGAACGGGTGATATCGGAGGCATATCCGTTGTATTCACAACCAGCATCGATAAGTAAAATCTCACCATCCTCACAAATATCATCATTAACATTGTAATGAAGTACAGTTGCATTATCACCACTTCCAATGATACATGGATAAGCTGTGCCAGAAGATCTACAATACTTGAATACGCCCTCAATAATACCTTCTAATTGCCATTCGCCGACTCCAGGTCGAGTGTTTGCCATAGCCTGAATATGTGCTTGGCTAGCAATTTTCGCTGAATGTCGCATCAATTCTATTTCTGCACTTGATTTTCTTAATCTCAACTCATTGATTTGTGAAGAAGGGTCTACGATACTATCAGGTCCAGTTCCGAGTTTCTGTTTTGCACGGCTATTTGTCTTCATTTCCTTTTCAACTATCGAATCAACATCACTGTCAACACCCAATTTAACGAAAACACGCGAACACTTGACTAACATATCTGACAAAATCTCACTTAGATTTTCATGCGGATGGGCTATGTCAACTGGCCAGTCTTTCACTGCACCCTCTACACCAGGTCTTCTTCCTTCCCAAATTTCTTTTAGGACATCTTTTGATTGAACAAATAATACTGTCTTCCATTCACCATCTTCATTAAATGCACAAAAAACTGACTCAGGGTCATTCCATCCGCATAAATACATCATCTCACTGCTAGTTCGATATGTATAGTGAACATCATTAGACCTAGTAGACTCATGAGGTGCTGTAATAATCAACAAATCATTAGGTCTCAATTGCGAAAATAGTCTTGACTGGCGCGCACGATATTCATCATCACTGACAGATGATGGTTCGGTACCAACTGTGTGTAGAGACTCCTCCCACATGATTTACCGTAGATGGAATGTTTTTTCAGTTCTTGCCTTAATCCAGTCAATCGGAATCATTCCACATCTGTAATTCTTCTTCATCATTACTATATTCGGCAACTGATTCATTTTTCTTTGAACTATTCCATTTTGGCATAGGAGAATTATCATTTTCATTTTTTCTAATACGCTTAGTGAAAAGGATAACTCCAACTATTATAGTAACAATAAGTGCGATCCCCATCAAATTCAATTCTCCAGTTTTTTCTGTGACTTCACCCTTAACTATAATGTCCATTTCATGAACAGCAGATTCACCATTATCATCTGTAACAACTATGCGTAATTCATGTACTCCAACACCAAGTCTAGTCGATAATTCTGAATCATTCGAAACTAACCTATCGTTAATGTACCATTCGTATATCAAGTTTGTTCGATCATTGCTTGTTTCATCAACAATAGTTGAGATATCTAAAACATCATTTTCATCGATTTGCCATGAATTTGGGCTAACTTCATCAGAATCATCCAATTTCAATTCTAACTTAGGTGCCATATTGTAAACGACAAACTGGGATGTCTCACTAGATTTACGACCGACATTGTCGAATACATCAAGTTGTATTGAATAATTACCAGGAACTGTTGGTTTCAATGTAAGGAACATACCACTGCTTTCCGATTGGTCAGCAACTCTTAGAGAACCATCCGGCTCAGTGATATACCAAACAGTTTGTAATTTTGAGCTCCATACACCATCAGATGAATCGCTACCATCTACAATAATAGTTTCACCTTCTGTAACTTGTGAAGGACTTGTCAATCTTGCTTCAGGGTCAGTCTGATCAACCAATACTTGAACATCGACCTTAGGAGAAGTTCTCAGAAACATGTCCTGTAGTACATACGAAAATTGCCAAGTTCCATCATAAAGTTCCAACTCTGTTGCATCGATTACGAAGGTTCCGACATTACTTTGTTGAGATATGTCCCATGTAACATTAACTTCAGCGGAATACAGATCACCATCGCATGCACCATTTGGAGCGTGACACCAAGACAAAAATATCTTTGATTCACCAATCGAATCACCCGATAAAATTCCTTGTGTCGTCAACAAAACCGGCTCATCAACGACGATCAAGTCATCATGTAGCGGTTGCAATAATGGATTGTGAGGACCTAAACCGATGAAAATAACTCTGTTGATTATTGCCTTACTAAGCCCATCGGGTTGACTTACTTCCAACCAACAAGTACAACTTAATCCCTGAACATCAATAGTTATCGACCAATTCCAAACATTCTCATCGATAGGTGTAACATGACTGAAGTACTCCCCACTACGTAGAATTGGCCACTCAGTGTATACATCTGTCACATCATAAAGTACCCAATTTGCATTTTGTGGTGCTAGATTAGTGGTGCCGTTTACAGACAATGTTTCGTTAACCCAAATTCCATTTTCCAATGTACTAGTCAACTCTGAATCACTAACTGGAGAAGAAGTACTACCCGTAGGCAGTAGCATCGATACAAGTAAAATCGAAACTAGCATGATGCTAGACTTCGTCACTCTATTCATTTATCCTACTCCTCAAAGGCATTACAAAGTTGATTCTGTCCACCAGGGAAGCTGTTGATATCACGAGGATTGGTATCCCACTTGTATTCACAATAGTTGACGTGGCCATCACCATCGGTATCAGTCATACGATCGACACTATCGAACGGATCGAAGTTGAAGTAATACTCCCAACCAGTAGCCATTCCATCATCATCATGATCTTGGTAGAATACTTCAGGACCATCATCCCAATCATCCCCATCACTATCATTGGAAATTGGATTTGTACCATTAATGAACTCTTCATAACTAGTGTAGTTCTCTAAATTATCATAGAATGATTTTCCATCTGGTGAGTCAGGGTCAATGTGACAATTATTGGAAGTTGGGTCATTATATGATGGGCAATATTTAGCAATCAAACCGGTTCTGTTCAAACCATCATCATCAGGGTCTTCCATTCCATCATCGACACCATCTCCGTCTGAATCCTTTAGAGCAGGGTCCATTACACCACGAGCACCATTGGCAGTTGTTGTAACATTGTCAACAAGGCCGATGATTAAGGCTAATTCAGAATATTTCACTTCCCAACCATCTGGCAACAGATCGCCATCAGTATCATCGTCCACAGGGTTAGTGTCCCAGCGGTCAGGTGCTTCAGCACCATTAGCAAGAGTGTCATTATCGATATCATATGTATCATCTTTCAATGAATTTTCTGCTGGATCAAGAGCCCATCTGCCATTACAATCACAAAGTGGATTGTTAGGAACTGCGAAATTCGTTAGATTCATTTCATGAATTTCATATTTCTTCTCTAGAACGAATCCTCCTAGCCAATTCTTCCACATGTATCCACCTGAATCAAGACCACATTCAATCATCGACTCACAGCCAGGAGGCAACCATAAATCGGTAGCAACCCATAGAGAATGAGATTTTGAGTTATCTTCAACTGACTCGATTTGCATTTCCCAACCATCGAGCATTCCATCACTATCTGAATCATTGATTAATGGACTGGTAGGGTTTTGGTAAGGACGTGGTACAAACAACACTTCATGGCCATCGATAAGACCATCATCATCTGTGTCAGAATCGTTTGCATGTGTCAGGAAATTATCCTTACCAAGAATTACTTCTTCTCCATCTTCTAAACCATCGTTATCTGTATCAAACATGCATGGGCTGGTAAAATATTCTTCACCATACCAAGAGAAACCATTCAAAGCTTCAGCCTGGTCGTTTAGCCCATCTCCATCTGTATCGGAATTGGATGCGTTAGAACCTGTATCACAAACATCATTGTACTCTTCAAAATCAGAAAGTCCATCCTGATCAGTATCCCATAGACCAGGGTCTGAAGTGACATGAGTATGTTGAACTCCTCTATTTACAACAAGTATTTCCCAGCCAATAACCTCTATTCCATCCTTCAAACCATCTCCATCTGTATCTGGATTTAGCGGATCGGTAGAACGGCCATCTGGAGTACCATCACCGTCTGAATCTCTAGCATTGTATTCCATAATGTTAGTGAACATTTCATCGAGCTCAACAATTTCAATCCAAACATCCAATCTGCTTTCAATAGTATCTCCAACTTCGACATTGATCGAGTAAACATACCCATCGACAGGGGCCACAAGAGGAATTACCTGCTGGTTTCCTCCAGATAATGTAATTCTTGCTCTTGCTACTGTTTGATTTGCAACAACCCAGTCATCCAATTCAACATCAATATTAACTACCAAAGCTACATTTTCCAACTCTGAAAAGGTAACTAATCCATTTCCATCTGCATCATAGCCATCACGATCTGAATCTAAATCACGATTTGAACCATCTTTAGGATCTAGACCATTGGACGCTTCCCAACCATCAGGCATGTCGTCTTCATCTGTATCTGCATGCCATGGTGAAGTGAATTTATTTTCACCAAATAATTCAGCCACTTGATACTCCTCAATATTGTTTAGACCATCTTCATCCCAATCGCTGTACCCATCTGAGCTGTTTGCAGGATTAAGTAACTGTGTCATTGGATTGGCTGGTGGATTTGCCATATCGTTGAATGGATGATCTATGTGATTGGAATAACAAAATTCGAAGCCATCAGGCATTCCGTCGCCATCTGTGTCCCAGTCAGATGGGCCGTTTAACTGACCATCGCCATCCATATCTTCCATGAACCATGAAATACCGTATTGCTCAACTTCATCAGCGAATGGAGCCATCCTCTGATTAGGATCTAATAGTCCAATTCCACAATCTTGACCTGTTGCAGTCATTATGGAAATCATCGAATCAGAAACTTCGTGGATATCATCGAGCATGTCTCCATCTGAATCTTTCTTTGTAGGATCGGTTCCATAGGCTTCCTCTTCTAAGTTAAACAGACCATCGTTATCTGCATCTAGAACTTGATCACACGAATGCTCACCTGCACCGTTAGCCAGAGATTGCCAAGATGGTGCATTTTCACCATCGAAGTGATCTTTTAGTGCTTCGACATAGGCATCATCAGCTAGTTCAATACAATCCCAGTTACCTGAAAGTGGATCGAATCTGGTGTAATTAATTGAGTCAATTGTGACCTCTTCTTTGTACATAACTTCCCAACGGTCATTCAAACCATCGCCGTCAGTATCAGCTAAACGAGGATTAGTACCTTCCAAAACCTCAACCGAATTAATTAGACCATCACGGTCTGGGTCTCCTTTAGGACCATCGTCAGGGTCAGGCCAGGAGTCATCTTCGTCCTGCTCTTCAGCATCTTCTGATTCAGCCTCACTAGGATCATTATCTGCATCATCAGACTCACCATTATCTAGTGGATTTAATCCATTAGCAACTTCCCATCCATCAGACATTGTATCCTTGTCTGTATCAGGGTCTAATGGATCGGTTCCATACTGTGATTCTACAGCATCCGGGAGGCCATCACCATCTGTGTCTAGAGAAACACCGGTATCTGAGCCATCTCCAACCAAGTCATCTTCGGCTGCAGTCTCATATCCACCAGCATCACTACTAGTTTGGAAATATCCTGTAGCACCTACAAATAGGGAGCCGAAAATTAGAGTTGATACTATGGCAACATAGGCCATTTGGTTATGTGAAACTGACATAATTATACACTCCGCACACTAATGCAGACATGTCCACTACTGTTCTAGTCATAAACCTTCACGGTAGATGATTTGACTAAGTATTCAATTATTAGTTCAATTCGTACCTACTTTGTAAAGTAAATATTAGGTTTTCATCTGATGAATCAAAACCGACCTTTACAGGCCGCCCCTCGCTTCTAATCCATGCACCTGCGAGCATTCCAAGTGTAATTGCAGGAACAGGAATTGAAGGGTAAATCAATTCTATACCGCCATTGGAATCAATCTCTCTAACAGAAATTGGCTTGGAAAAACCCATCGGGGAAAAGAATGCATCACAACTCTGTAACCAACCATTGGAATCTGCAGCCAAAAATATCTCTTCTCCTGCAATGAACAGATTTTTGCTAGCGATTGCTAATGACAAGAAACCATCGTTAACTTGTGGCCAAGCAGCTCGTTCATCATCGCTTAGATTAGCAATTAAGCCAGAACAAGATTCTTGTAAGCGTTTAAACAGACCTGCCGGTAATAAATGATGACTCAATCCATCGATTTTCCACTTTGGTTCAACTTCGACCCCATACTCTTCACCAGCAGGAAATGTTTCGCATACTGGTTTCGAAGCAGGAATTGGGCTATTCGTTTTCTCGAGATTCAAGATACATGACTCAGATGATTTTTCTTCCCACCTCATACGGTACCTTTCAGAATTAATGCGTTCAATATCAGCTTGCAAAATTCCGGCAAATATGGGGTTTAGCCCTATCGATTCAAAACTTGGAGGAGATAATGATGGAATACCCCAACCGTGTAAATTCCATCTATCTACTAAGGCCTTCAATATCTTCTTTTTCTTGAAAAATCCAGTGAAATCTAGTACCTCTGAATTTAGGAGATGTTCTTCCTCATCGCAAGCAGCATTCGCTAATTTGCGCCCCATTGGTGCATCAATGACCTCCTCAAACATTCGCCACCAACTATCCAAACCGTCAGCACGCCAACGAAACCAGGAATTGCCACTGGCATCAATTATCATTCCATTTGCAGTTGAAAAATTGGAATATAGTCGAGAAATCAATTCTTTGTCTAGAATCGTTTCTGCTTCGTCTATGAGCGGCATCTTAATCACAATGGATATCCATTAGCATCATCATCATTGAAGCAATATCGTATGATTTGATAGTTCGATTTGAATTCTTTGACATCTCTTTTCACTGCAGATGGATCTTCGTTTTCAATCAAAACTCGAGCGTAGAATCTCGCAACATCTAACATTTCATCAGTCCCCATTCCAACACGGGTCAACTCTTGAACACCAAGTCTCAATCCAGATGGAGTCATGGCTTTCGTATCTCCTGGAAGCATATTCATGTTGGTGATAATCCCTGCATCTTCTAACAGACTCGCTGCTTTTGCACCAGCCCCGGAATCTAAATCTCCATGACGTGTAAGGACTTGATGCGAAGCAGTATAACCTCTCGCCTCAGCTAATACATCAAACCCTTCAGCAGCTAATGCAGCTGCAAATGCTTGTGCATTAGCAACTGTGTTCAGCGATAATTCTTCACCATATTCTTGGAATTCTGCTAATGCAACAACCTTACCTGCAACATGGTGAAGATGGTAAGAGGAACAAGTACCTGGGAAAACTGCATTGTTCAATTTTCTTTGGAACTTTTCATCTTCACTAGATGAAAGAATAAAACCACCCTGTGGCCCAGGGAATGTTTTGTGTGATGAACCGGTCATTACATCCGCACCCTCATG
>QQSA01000065.1:0-2132 GCA_003602535.1 Candidatus Poseidoniales archaeon | reverse complement strand
ACCTCATGTGCTGCATCAGCAAGCTCTTGAAGAGGCGTGGGGAACAAGAATACAGATTGCCCGAACAAAGCAACTTTAGGAGATATATCTCTGATTAGTTTAGCAGATGCATCGATATCTGGTTCCATTCTTTCTTCATTCCAAGGATAGGTAGAGAGATTAAGATCCCTTAGACCTACAGCACCCATTCTAGCATGCGAAATATGCCCGCCATCAGCTGTTGAAACTGCGGTAATCGAATCTCCGGGTTTGGATAATGCCTTCAAAGCGGCAATATTTGAAACTGTGCCGCTTGTAGATTGAATATTTGCGAATGGAACATTAAACACTTTTTTCGCCAAATCTAAACCCAAATCCTCGATTGTATCAAAGCCACCACATCCTTGGTAATATCTTTTGAAAGGCAATCCTTCTGCGTATCTTCCGTGTAAATCGCTTGATACAATCTTCTGAACCATTGGGGAAACAATATTTTCACTGGCAATCATTCCCAATCCATCACGATAAAGTGTGCCACTCTCTACCACTGAATCCATCACAATTTGTGCAAATCCTAAGTTTTCAGGACTTGGTTTTCGGTTGCCACGATTCTCAACCATGGACTGTGGTTAAGCATTAGGCCTTTGACCCTTTTGAATCAATATTGGTTGATTTTCTCAACTAGGTCTCCTCGGTCCACGATAATTCGTGGCTCTAGATTGCCTTTCAGAAATTATAGTGTTATGAGGAATTCCTTTTCTCTTCAAATCTGTCGACATTATACCCTTACGAGTACGTGGGCCTCCTGTTGGCTTTGCTGCTCGGCCAGATTTACGTTGGATAAATTGAGCTCTACCACGATATGCTACAGGACCTACTAAACGCTCCATAGCAGGAATATCAGCACCCTCCTCTTTTGGTCGTTTTAACCACCAACCAGGAGTCAAATTTTGTAAACGCGCCTCACGTTCACGTTTCATTGCCTTTGCCCTTCTAACCAGTTTAGGACGTACTGATCTTTCACTATCCTTCTGAATCATTGATGTCATCCAACCAGGGAATCCAATATCATAGACAATTCCATTGATACTCAGCAACATTCCTGAAAGCAAAAGATGTGTACCAACTGGTAATTCGTTTCTCTGCAAACTTATTTTATGTCGTTTTATCCTCTTAGCATATGCGACCATTGCTTTCTGATCACGATGTCGAATAACTCTTGATTGTTGTTTACTAAACCGCCTGAAGCTTTGGTGACCTAAAACTAACACAACAGAAGTTGCCAGACCTTCTAGCATCCCAACTTCACCTGAAACATATATTCCAGCCATTAGCCAAAGAGGTGTCAAAATACCCCAGTTGATAATACGGGAAATAGCACCAGAGGTGAAACGTGGAGTCATTTTCTTCTCTACTGCACTGGAAGCTGCAATCATAATATTAGCATTTAATGCTTCATCGACTCCACTCTTCAGCATCAATGCTGCCACCGGGTTTACAGGTGCATCATCAATCCATCTACGAGAGCGCTTAGTAGCTGGTTTGGTCAAAGCTACTTCGAGAATATCTTCATCATCATCTGTTCTTGGCCGTCCAAGAATATTTGCTAATGCTTTCACTCGAGGATCATGAGTATCAGTCTCTTCAAGTTCGGTTAATACACTGAGAGCACTGTGCCACTCCCCCTTGTCGACCAAACATAGTGCTGCTGCAATTCTTGGTTTAGCCATCAATGGATATTCTCTTACAAGGCGTAATGAGATTTCCAATGCGCTAGCATGCTGATTTTGAGCACGCAATAACGCCACATGAGAGAGTCTTGCATTAATCGTTAAGTTGTCTTTATGCAAGGGAGTATCATCGGGTTGTGGACTCCATGATCTGAGCATTTTCATCAAATCATTCAAGTGATCGATACATGAGTTATTTTCCCAATCCCAAATATCATCTTCATCGACTGAACCATTCCACGGATCAAACCATTCACAGATGAATGCCATCAATTCAGGTTCATCATAACCTTCAGGCTGTTGTAAGTTGTGTAAAGCCTCTCTGGCAGCATCCAATCTTCGACAAGCAATGTGTCCCGCAGCGATAATCATCCGAGCCTCGTCATTATCTCCTCCAGCTTGGGCTAGTACCTTCTTTGCTTC
>QQSA01000064.1 GCA_003602535.1 Candidatus Poseidoniales archaeon | reverse complement strand
TTGGTGACCCCGAAACATGGATTGACAATTCCGCTCGGACCTGTAATTATTGAACAAGCAGGAAACGAATACCCACTCTCAATAGGCGAAGTCATACGTTTAGATGCAGAATCGCAAATTAGTTCAAGTCATGATTTGACTGGAATACAAGTAAATGGAGACGGGGGATCATTTATTGCGACTCCAACTAAAGCTCAACCTTCTACAGGAAAAGGGCAGCACTGGGCAGTTCCGCTTCCATCTGGCGAATCTACTATCGAAGTATTCGCTGATGATGATTTGTTAGTACAATGGACTTTGGACGGAGAGAGCGATGATGAAGTAGTGGTACAAACTCCAGCTGTTAGAATTGCCAACTCTTGGTCCAAATCAGTGAATTTGTCAGAAGATAGTATGCTAGAAATTGTTACTGATGTTGATGCGCATCTAATGATTAGTCATGGAAATAAGGGTAAAACTCCTCTTCTTGGTGAAGAAGGAAATTATGTTTCAAAACATTTCATTGCACCTGATAGCGAAGGAAATCTTACCATTACCAATCACAATGAAAATTCTGCCACCATCACTTGGAAAAATGGAGGATACTCAGTTCCTGGCAATCAAGTTGGTGTTGTTTCTTGGCCACCACTTGGAATCGATAATGCTACAGTAATCGAAAGTAGTGAGAATGTGCAATTGCAGTGGAGTGTCGGTAGTGAAGGGATGTCTATGCTACCTGCAACCGACACAGGTCAAGTAACCGGTCTTACATTTGTAGAAGACAATTCAGACACGATTGTAAATTATTCCTCAGAGTTTGATGATTATTCATCAAAATTGGGAATTACCGGCAATTCAGGAATTATTCTCTTGGAAGATGAAGGTTCGATGAGATGCATTGCAATAGATCAAACCGCATCAGGGTGGGTGTCTACTACATTGCCTTGGGATTCTATGAATGGATTACCAGAAGGTGAAATTATCACTGCATGGAGAAATGGCAATCATCCAGCCAGTCTAGAGATAACCTTGATCGGAACAGAGGGGGATTCAACATATGCTAATTTGGCAACTGCATGGGCATTCCATACATCTCGTTTAACTTATGAATTTGATACATCAATTACAGGACTTGAAGTTGCCTGGAGTTCTGGCGCAATTGTGACTAATCATCCAGAACTGAATCCTGCAATTCTAGTCGGACCAACTGATAGACAGGGCCCTGGGCCAAGATTTAGCGCAACAGTACCATCACTGCATCCTACAAAAACGTCGACTTTCGGGTCGGGTCAAATGACTCTCGATCTGGAATTGACAATGCGAGAAAGTCTTGCATCAACTACAGCCTATGATGTAAGAAGAGGATGGATTGGACCATATGGAGATGCTATTGCAACATGGTCAACCAATGGGTTAGAATCCTCAGAAGACTGGATTGTTAATCCTGGTCGACTAGATTTATTGACCGATTATACAGGATGGGTACCGATACCAACGAATGGGCCCAGTGAAGCAATCTGGCACACCGGCGGTGAAGCAATACAATTCAACCTGCAGATTAGCAGCATTGATGTTCACATGACGGAGGATTCATCATGAGGGGTAAATTATCGCGCGATGAGGCTGCCGCAAGTACAGAATTAGGCTATATCTTCACATTCTTGCTGGGAGTATTATTCCTCTCAATGTTCAGCGTCTGGGCATTTGGACTGGAAACATCTACTCGTGAAAAATGGAATACTACCGCTGTTGACGTCAATATGGCAGATTTGGCAGCAGGTGTGGAAAGAGCTGATTTAGCGAGTAGAGAAGACAGTAGTATTAGGTATGCTGAAGTTGTTGAATGGAGATTAACAGAAGCTGATGAATCTCTATTTGTGTTAACATTAGACGATGAGGGCCTGCATTTGGACCATCCAGAAAATAGTCTAGATCGAGATGTATCTATCTCTGCAACGGGTTCAGGGACTTATGATGGAAAAATCACACTCTCAGGTATTACCGAAATTTGGATCATACATGACAATGGAGTCACATATATCTCTAGCCAGAGACCTGATTTCTAATCAACGGCCCATCACTGCAGTGTGCACCATCATTTGCACTTCCCGCATTCTGGTTTGAGCACCTAGTTCACGGAAAACAGAAAGTGCTCTTTGGAGGTATTCCATCCTACGTTGCCGGTCCGGTGCAACTCCACCAAGCCTAGCAAGCAATTCACCAATTTGCATTCGCAAATCATTAGCTTCTGAAATAATTAGAGCTTCACGATACCTTTCCAATGCTTCTTCGATTCTGCCACTATCTTGCAATACTTCACCTAGTAGAATCGAGACTTCCACCAAAGCTAACGGATCGCCTGCTTCACCCATTGTGGATAATGCATCAGTATAATGGTGTAAAGCAAGATCTGCATCGCCAGTCTTTGCATAATAGCGTCCAAGAACAGCTCTGGCCCTTGCATGAAGAATTGGGTCATCCAAATCTTCTGACCTTTCATATGATGACAAGGCATGATCACGTGCTCGATCGTGCTCACCAAGGTCTAACAAAGAGCGAGCAAGAACGATTTGTGCAGGAATTAAATCAAGAGAATCATCATCGCTCAAAATGCTTTCAACTTCTGAATATGCTTCTAGAGCCTTCGATTTGTCGCCATTACGTCGCAAAATGTAACCCATATTATTGTATGAACGAGCAGCACCCAATGCATCACCTAACGATATGAACAATTCAAGAGATTTACGATGCATACTCAAACTTGCATCTGAATCTCCGCGCTTCAATGCGATGTCTGCAAGATTAGATAGAATATCTGCAATTACATCATCGAGTCCTGCCGCCTCTGCAGGCGGTTTTGCCTTACTGAATGCTTCTTCTGCTTCATCAAAACGACCCAGTAATGCCAAAACTTCTCCTCGTAAGCGGTCTATTCGACATGCACTTTCAGGACTGATTGATTCAGTGTCAATCGATTCCAAGAGAACTAATAATTCGATATGACCTTCTTTTACCAAGTCTCGGCCTTGTTTGACAATCAATTCAGTTGCATCTTCATGACGAGATGAAGCTATAAGATGGTAAATCAATTCTAATGCTGTTTGACTTTCTTGAGTCTGCTTTTCATACCACGAAACCGCCTTGTTATGCAGTTCTTCTCGCGCTTGACTATCCAAACTCTGTAACAAGAATTCTCTAATCAGATCGTGTACATCGTACGCATCAGAATCTGCATGCCTTGCCAAACCAGATTCGACCAATGAATCCAACTCATCAACATCCAAACCTTGTTCAGTTATCGCATCCAAAGGAATAGGTTCCCTGAATACCGACAATGCACCTAGCAAACGCTTTTGCTCACCAGATAGTTTGGAAAATATTTCGATATTAACATAATTTTCTAGAGACTCATGGAATGCTCCAGCTGAAGCACCTCGGTTAATCAATTCAAGAACTAAGGGGTGACCTCTACTCAATGAGTGAATGTACAAAAGTTTCTCTTGATCTAAATCGTCAAATGCAGATAGCAATGAACGAGTAGAATCTTGATCTAGTCCTTCAAGCGGTAAAACCAGAGAAACAATTCTTCCATCTGCATCCTTTAACGGAACTACCTGTTTGAACGACCTAGAGAAAATCACAAGCCCTACGTCACCTTCACACTCAACCAATCCTCTAGAAACTGCTTGGATGGTTTGATGCAAAACTTTGTCACTAACCTTATGGTAATCATCGATTACTATCAAAGCAGGTGAATTTGATAATGCATCAACAATAATTCTTGAAGCATCAGCTGCTTGAGGCACAGGAGTTGCAGAAATGTAATCTGCCAACATTGAATCGCCAATACTGGAAAGCCAGTCAGCAAGACTCTCGAAGAATGCTCTACTACCATCCCAATCTTGGCAACGGTGATACAATAAATTTCTACGGTGCATAAAAGATTCAATCACTTTAGCAGCCATGGATGTCTTGCCAATTCCTGCGATCCCAGGAATCATTAGGGTTGTGGATCTTGCTTCCAGCAAGTTAACCATGTTCTCCAATTCAGTAGAGCGCCCATAAAAATGCCTCAAACGTGGAAGGTCTCCTAAACTAGTAACCAGTTGCTTTTCGACATGCTTAGATAAATCTCTTTCAACTAAATCCGAGGATAATGAACGTACATCCAAGACACCATTTTCATCAAGATATCTTATGACATCGACCGGACGCATTGTAAATGGCAGCCTGTCTTGTATTTCTCCAAGAGTAGATGCAATTGTATTGCCTCCTGGCAAAATAGCCCTGAGTGGGAATTGACGGAGTCTTTTCCAGGTTTCATCAGCGAGATTCATTCCTGAATCGGTCAAAAAGTACGCTTTTCTTTTGCGACTAACTCCCTGAACGTGTGCTTGACGCTCGACCAACAAGCCTTGATCTTTGAGTCCAGCGATTGCTCTAGGGACATTAGAACGGGCGATTGCTACTGCATTTGCAATCCCCATTTGCGACAAAGCAAATGGTACTTCAACAGAATTCATGAAGTCACCAAAATCAGACAAATGGAGTAAAATCCTCTCTTGAACTCCAGGCTTTGGTTTCACTACCATAGTCTACCCACCGCCTTATTCCTCTTAGATTGTTGTGTATAGCCGTTCAGAACATTTCGTTCAGGAAACTCGCTATTTCACTCATTATTCCCTGCAGCTGCATTGTAATTAGGATCAGCAACCCATTGGTTTGATCCAGCATCCCAAATCCAGCCAGGATGCTGAGGCTGTTCCGTAGGAACCGGCGCAGGTGCTGCTGCCAGTTGTCCAGCAGCAACAGCTTGCTCTGCAGCTCTTACTTTAGCCCAAGCATAAGGATCTTCTTCCTTTTGTTTTTCGAACATTGCATCAGGGTCTTCATCTTCAAACTCTTCAAATTC
>QQSA01000063.1 GCA_003602535.1 Candidatus Poseidoniales archaeon | reverse complement strand
CCTTCAGGAGACAGAAGGATGGTTCCATAGATTCCATGAGAATCACAGAACTCTTTCAGAGGAGCTCTCAAATCCTCAAATTCAGGCATATCAAGAAACTTGTATGCTGATATGTTAGTCCACATAGAACTCATCTCAAGCCGATTTAACGCCTTCGGGCCAAAGAACCAGAATTAATGTCTGGCCTCTTGTTCTTGGAGTGTGAGTAGTTTCTCTGTCCATCCAAACAATTGATCCTTGAGGGTAAGTGCCATCTTCGTCCCATACTTCTCCTTCCAAGACTAGGTAGCATTCTCCGCCAGGGTGACTGTGAGGCATGAAAGCATCCACTTCTACCTCCGAATTGGCTTCATACAGTACTAGAGATGTTTTTTCTTCCCGTTTTAGTTTACCCAATCGGACACCAGTCCCGAAATCTCGCCAGGAAACATTCTCCTCAAGCCACTCACGATCAATGCTAATATTGAGCCAATCAGATAGTCCGTGCCAGAAGGGCATATACCCCCGAAGTGCGATTAAGAAATGAACCCTACGGCCTCCAATTCAAAAAGGAGAGATACTAACGAGGTTTGTGACCCAACCATTAGGTCTAGCCGAAATCCCTCCAAATAATGTGTGGGAACTTTACATTTGGTTTCTTTTTATTCCATTTTTGTTGAGAGGTTTGTTACTCGCAAGACCCTTTCTTTCAGTGACTAAACAACTCGCTCCACATGGCGGATGGGTCTTGAAGAGATTGAAAGAACTACCAGTTAGAGGTTACACTTTGCTAGCGGTAAATGAAATTCTTGCGTTTTCATTACCCATTGCCGTAGTGTTGGTCTTCAGATATACAACCGATCCATTAGGTTGGCCATCTTGGGGAGAATCAAATTGGCTAGGTTTATTGGTTCTATTTTGTATAGCAATGTTATGGATTCTGCTAGATTTCTATCGAATAATGAGAGTTAGAAGAATGTTGAAAACCATTCAAAAGCAGAATATTGAACGTCTGAAGGTGATAGCTGATACAGGTTTCAAATTACGAAATTGGCTAAGAAAATTCTCTCGTAAAGACAAAGAAGAAGAGGTTCAGGAAGAACCAGTTACTACCGCGGTAGCAAAATCCTCGTTGAAAACATGGGGACTTCTGGCTTTGAAAACTCGGAAACTTACACCAGCAGGTTTAGTTGGAGCTGTTGCAACAGGAGCTGCAATCGAATTAACTAGAAGAGGGGCTGGAGTTGTTTCAGATAAAATAGATAACAAAATGCAAGAAGAGTTTGAGAAAATCTCAGTAGCAAATAGCAATACGATGATTCAATTATTCCTTAGAGATTTTGCGATGGGACTACTTCCTTTACTTGCATTGTGGCTAGTTCCACTTATGTTACCTTGAGAAGGTTGAAGGAGCATAGGCCCCGCCGCTAACATGAGAGACATGGCGCTCCTCATCCTGATGCGGCACGGACAATCAATGTGGAATGCTGCCAATTTGTTTACTGGTTGGGTGGATGTTCCTCTAACCAATAAGGGGATTGAAGAAGCGATTTCAGGTGGAAAAGAGATCTCATCACTTCCTATTGATGAAGTCCATGTGTCGACTTTGATACGTGCACAAATGACTGCTATGCTTGCGTTAGCACAACATGATTCAGGAAAAACTCCGATATTCCAGTATTCTCAGAGTGGAGATTCAATGAGTGAGAATGAATCTAGAATGGTCGAGTGGGCTCAATCAAATGATTCTGGAGAGAATACTCTTCCTGTTTATGTTTCATGGCAATTAAATGAGCGTATGTACGGTGATTTACAAGGTCTTGATAAGCAGGAAACACGAGACAAATATGGTGATGAGCAAGTCCATATTTGGCGACGTTCATACGATGTGCCACCTCCAAATGGGGAGTCTTTGGAGTTGACAGCGGCGCGAACAATCCCTTATTTGCAATCAGCAATTATGGCTTCATTAGAAGAGGGGAAGAATGTGTTTGTCGCAGCTCATGGTAACAGCCTTCGTTCAATAGTAATGAATATCGAAGGATTGTCTAAAGAAGAAGTACTCAAATTAGAAATTCCGACCGGGCAGCCAATTGTGTATCAATGGTCTGAAGAAGGCTGGTTACGAAGGTGAGATTTTGTCCTCAAAATGGCAATGGTTGCCTGCAATCTATTTAGCAGGATTACTGTTGATGAATATCGGGAGCATACCGTTCAGTACTTCTGAGATGCCGGATGATTGTCCAGATGATTCTTGGAATTGTGATAAACGAGTAATCGCTTTGGATGTTAGCGATGAAGAATTACATCAAGCAATGGAAGAATGGTCAGATTCTCGTTCTTTTACGACCACTTTCAGTGAAGGCCATATCGTGGATAGAACATTGTTCTTTCAATTTCCTGATGATGTAATTTATGAAAATCAATGTGGATCAGTTGAGTTGTTTAGCAAATCTAGACTCGGTCGCTCTGACTACGGTCTAAACGCTGAGAGAATAGACGATATCGTTGAATTTTTGCTGGAATACAATTTTGATACAACCTGTCAATAAGCGATTCCATCATCGTTTACGAAAACCACATTCACTCCCAATCCTGCTTTGTGGAAAGCGATTAATTCGAGTGAATGAATACGATGTCCGGTTGGTGCAATACCTAGCACCTTACGCTTATCTTTCCTAGAAAACCAAGATTTCTTCTCACCAATTACTCGTCTTTCTCCTTCAACACCATCAAACCACGGAAGAGGGCCTTCTGGAGAAAATTCAATTCCTAATATCAGATCTACTCCATCAGTCGATTGAGCAGCACTAGCATCAGCTTCGCTCGGTATAGCGGGGCAATTAGGATGAGTGTGGAGCCAATGAGTGAATCTACCTGCTCTAGGGCCTCTATCATTACCAAATACTTCATCGGTCCATTCCTCAGGTAAATGATGAACTGAAAACGAATCTCCCCGGTTTACCATCATTGCTTCATTTATTCTGTAACCTTGTCCTGCAAACAAGTTAGTTTGTTGATTCTCACTTCGAAATTCTGCTTCTATCTCAGGCAAATTTTTGAATTTTGAGACATCAAGTCCCACCAAGATTTCATCAGGCAAGGATTTGAATGCCCATTCCAATATCTCCTCAAGAATTCTTGCTGGAAAGTGAACTTGTGCTACATATTCTTCTCGGCGATTGTGAGATTCATCGTTGTAGATTGCGACAGCATCTGCTAACCAATCGCTCACCATGTACTCGCGAAGAAGTGCTTAGACATGAAGAAGTCGCAAATTTACGCTTGTTCGGGCAATCCTTGAATACTCCTGCTAAGTTATTGCCACCATGGCGAGGAAAAAGGGCGGCTTCGGGCGTTTTCTCGGAGCCATCACTGGCAGTCCTTACGAACGCTTGCAGAAGCAGATTGACAAGGTACGTGCAGAAGCGCCTAACGATAGGGCTTTAGCAAAGACTTTGAAGAAATTGGTCAAAGTAATTGGAGACCAATACGAAGAAGAAAATATCGATGACGAAGAGCACGATTTATTGCTTGAATCGATAGAAGAAATAGACCCTGAAGGTAGAACATTTCCAAAACTTACTGATGATTCCGATGAGTTTTACGACAGTGGTGAAATGCCAGATTCACCTGAACTAAATTTGGGTAAGCGCAAAAATTTAGACGATTTAATGAAATCCCAAGGTTCAGAATTCACAGGTTCTTTCGGACGTGATGAATTCGAAGAATATCGTAGATCGATGGCAGCAGATTTCTACGCAGAATCAGATGAAGCAATTGCAGCGGGCGATCATCAACATGAAATTCGCACTCAGAACCGTGTTTTCGCAGATGCAGAAGATGGAATTAATTTGCTGAAGAAGCAGATGGCTGAAGAGAGCGGATTAGAAGATCCTACTGCTGCAGAAGAAGATGAGAATTACTACACCGATGACGATGGAGTTGAATGGTGGAAAGATGATGATGGCTATTGGTGGTACCGTGAACCAGGGCAAGAAGATTGGCAACCTCATGATTGAGTTTTCCAAATAGTAAGTGTTGGTAGTTCAAATTTTACTACACCAATGTCAGCTCCAACTTTGAGCATAGCATTGTTTGCCATGCTTGCAGAACTCATTGCGACGATTGTTTCTGGCCTCTGGACTTCGGATGCAAGCAAGCCCTTCAGAACTTCTAATCCGCGTGTTGGGGGCATGTAATGATCCAACATTAGAATATCAGGTGATAATTCGGCGATCCTTCCAAGGTAGTTTTGCGAATCCCAATATTGTTTGAATTCAAACCCACTAAGGTCGATTCCACCACTGATTAGTAACGCTTCAATGTCAACAGAATCCTCGAAGGCTAAAACCTTCATTCTTCAACATCCCACCAATTAGGAACTTCAAACCACTCTGGTGCACTATCACTTCTTTCTATCAGAGGAAGACTCAGTGTAGATGACGCATCAATGTTTACTCCCATGCCAATGGCTGCACATGCGCTTGGGAGGTAATCTTCTCCACTTTCACTCAGAACGATTGAGATTTCATTGCCTGCAGGAATAATTGCATCTATCGGGTTAAACTCCATCTTCATTAGATATGTTGTGAAAGGAGTAACTGTTTTCGCATCATATCCTCCATCTCTGTATCTTACATCCATTGTTGCATGACCAATTCGTAGATTGGTAGTAGCATCATACATGGTAGCAAACACCTGTCCACCATCGCACATTCTAGTGTCTACAGAAAGATGCAGTGTCGGCAATCCTGAAATGAATCGATCATCCTCAGATGCTGGAATTGTAATCGTTGTTTCAGATGTTGTACTAACTGAACCTCCGGTAGCAGTTGCTTGATCTAAAGATATCACTTCCCACTCCATGTCTGCTGGCGGCCAAGTATTCTCTACGTGCCATTTTCCATCATTACGCTGCATTTGAACATGTAAATCAGGCATTTCGCCAATACCTTTGAGCCAGTACTCAAACCATCCAAACAAATCAACAGCCCAGTCCATTCTGCTCATTTGTGGATATGCTTCTGCCCCATATCCAGAAGTTAATTCTCCATGTCTATCTGGTTGGTCTGGATAATTGTGAGCCCACTGGCCCATAATTCCTCGAGCAGGAATTCCAGCATCTCTCATCAATTGATAGGTTGGGAATGCATGGTATGGGTCAACATTCCAATCTTGCATTCCCCAAACTAGGTATACGCTTCC
>QQSA01000062.1 GCA_003602535.1 Candidatus Poseidoniales archaeon | reverse complement strand
ATGGCTGACCCGAAAGTATGCGTAGCACTCGATGGCATTACTATCGAAGAAATGACTGATGAAGCAGCACGTGCCAATCTTGCTGGAGCAGATATGGTAGAGGTTCGTTTCGATCGTTTGTACCTAATACGTCCAGATCCAACTATTGCTGAAGAAGAAGAAGGAGATAATGTATCTCTTCCACCTGAGAACGAGTGGGACACTTCTGACATGTCAGAAATCGATGTTGATGCAACTATTTCTTCGTTGAAAGAAGGTTTGCCTTTACCGGTAGTATTCACTGTTAGACCTGTATCTGAAGGAGGATATTTCCCGGGTGTTGAATCTGAAAGAATTGCTATCTTAGAGAAAGCGATAGAATCCAAGGTGTCATGGATTGATCTTGAACTTTCAATTGCAGAAGGTGACCGTAAAGCCTTGCAAGAATCTGCATCTAAGAATGGATGTAAAGTAATCGCTTCCAAACATGACATTAACGGTGTACCCGACTCTAGTGATATCGCATCACTGGTAAAGGAAAGTAAAGATTTAGGAGATCTAGTAAAGTTTTGTGGCACAGCTCACAACCCTGTAGATGCACTACAGATTGTAGAAGCAGCGGTTGAACTGAAAGGCGAAGGTCTGAATCACAGTCTAATGGCAATTAACGCAGGAGGGGATTGGGCAAGATTACATGCTCCAATGCTAGACCAGAGTTTAGTTTTTGCAACGATGCGTAATGAATTCAGAATTTCAGACAAGGGTCTAATCAATGTCCGTGATCTAAGAGATGCATGGACATTATTAGAGTATTAATTAGGACCTTTTTGTTCTAAAGAAGGCACTAGTCCTTTCTCTAATTGCTGATTTTCAGCGGTTAAGCTTAATCCGGCACTCATGTATTTCTTATTCATTATAATTGGAATGACCAGTACGGCCATCAGCATGCCGCAGCATAACAAAGAAACAGTCCAATTTGGTAGAATCGTAGATCTTTCTTCAGATATAACATAAACATCTGCCGCAATCATAGATTCAGGCAAAGCATCATTTGAATGAGAATTATTTGTATTATCTATTACGATGTTGAAATATTGAAGTGTCTCTCCGCCAAATAATCCACTACTAATTTCTGGGCCATCTAGTGACACAGAGAACGAAACTTCTTCGACGTTTTCATATTGGTGTGAATCTCTAAATGTCTGCCATCCTGCGACATTAAAACTTCTCCATTCGGGTGGTATTTCACTTAAGTCGGCTTCATAATTCCTGCCTCCCCATGCACCATGATTTACATCATAAGCGGCGGTATATCGATCATATTGAGACGTGGTCATGAGGTATACATCTGCGGATGTAGGGTTACTTTCGCCAGAATCGGTTTCATTGCTATATTCAAAAATAGTGACACAAACAGTAGTTCTTCTCTCATGGTCTAAATTGACTCTTAACGTTCCAACTGCATCTTCTCCAATTAGCATGGTTGTTTGGAAATCATCTCTGAGAAGAGTAAGTTCATTGTTAGGGTCCATTGACATCCAATCATCTTCAGGACCGTCATACTCGATGACATCTTCATCTTCATCGTCGTCATCATCATCATTGTCTCTATCTCTTCCACGCCTTTTCTCTTTTTCATATTCATTATCCTCGTCCTTGATATCAGGGACTTTAGCTAGGCGTTCAACGGTATTGTTCCATTTAGGAGTTACGAAGTCTCCTCCATCGCAATTAGTTGCAGCTGAAGAATTCTCAATTGGTGATAATTCAGAGGGTATCAGCATTGGTGCTAGCATTACAATCAAAATTACAATTGCAATTCGAGAACCCAAGTTTACACCCCCCTATGGGGGGTGTGTATAGTAGCAGGTTAATCTCCTTTACCTTCAACGCCTTCTTCTTAGAGGCTTAATGTATCCCGAAGAATCACTGCGCCGTTCTTCTTTCGAAAGAATTCCTGGTGCAGGAGGTGGTGTATGTTGATCCATACCCAAAACTCCTCCATAGGATTGAACCTCTTCAACATCATATGTTGCTGCTGCTTGCTCGGCTTCTTCTTCAATTTCAGTAGGGCTCCTCATTACGGCCCAACCTAGAATCAAAACTGCTACAATTAGGGCAAGTATGACCATTGATTCACCACTTGCATCGACTAACCAATCTTGCCAATCCTGAACTGAGAAGTCGGAAAGACTTGTTTCTTCTTCAGCTTCAGCAAGTATTGTCACTTCAACATCCTTCTCAACACAAACTCCCATTCCGTCGCAAACCGATACCCTGACAGTACTAATTCCTACTTCATCCCAGCTCGCAGCGACACGAATTCCATCGGCACCTGATGGGACGACCCAATCATCAGCAGGGTCTCCGTTTTCGTCAGTATCATAATCGATATCATACTCCCATCTAACAACAATTTTTGATGAAACTCTTTCATCTCTATCATTAGTTGTTTGTTCATTTACATTCAAATCGCGCCAAATAACATAATCTATGGTATCTTCATAATCACTGATGTTAGCGTCTAGAATTACAGATTCTCCTACATAGATGGTGTCTTGGATATCAAAATCACCAATTACTGGAATTTGGTTAACGATAATAGTATATGATTCTCGAGTTACATCTCCTGTTAGGTATGCATCTCTAACAGTTAATGTTACTGTGTAAGTACCTGGCCTTTCAAATGAATGCCATGGAGATGCTTCATGAGATATTGGAGTTGCATCTCCAAAGTCCCAAGAATATTCTACAATACCGTTCCAATTAGAACTGTTAGAACGAGGATCGAATTTGTTCTCAAATGCGCGGTCACCATCTTTTGTTCCAATGGAATCAAAGAACAATATTTGATTAGGAGTAGTTACAACATTTTCTTCATCATCAAATGTATGAGTGTAATCATATGCTGCTCCTTCAGACAATGATGTTGAAGAAGTTACCAATTCCTCATTGTACCAAACATCTTTGATGTTGACTTCAATAATTGGTTTAGGGTTTTGAATCCTGATTGACAATACTCTTTCTTCACTTGACATTCCATCTTCATCAATAACGTATAGTACAACAAAATGTTCGCCTGGAGTCGAGAAATTATGAGTAACTACAGATTGGTTTGAAGTAGTTCCATCTGAAAAGTTCCAGAAGAATGTTAGATCACTTGAGTCTCCAATTTGCCCATCTGGGTCATAACTGGTTCTGCCATCAAATGTGTAAGGTATGTCGACCTTTCCATCTTCTACTCTGAAGTCTATAATCGGACTTGAAGAAGAACCGGAATCTCGCACAGTAAATTGAGCAACAGGTAATTGGTTCAATACTAGAACCATAATTTGAGTACTGGCTGTTGCGCCATCGTTATCTGTTACAGTCAAATTTACATATTTCGTACCAGGTGAAGACCAAGCAACCATTGGATTTTGTTCTGCAGACATCATGTCAATGAACATGTCATCCCTATCTACAAATCCTCCATCAAGGTTGACACCTTCGTCGAATTCCCAATTCCAAGTAATGATTTCACCGTCATCGTCTTCGAATAAATCAGGTAATCTAGTTGCAGTCAATGTTTCAGTGACAATAGTTTCAGAATATATTTGTCCAGGAGCACGATTGTTTACAATTATCTCGATAACCTTGGTAGCTGAGTTAACTCCATCGCTAACAGTAACTGTTAGGTTGTATGATGTGGTAGCAGTCAATCCATCAGACCATAGGTGATAGGCAGACGAAACACCTTTTCCTCCTTCGATATCTCCATCACCCCAGTCCCATGTAAATTCAAGATGACTAATTGGTACATTGTCGGTTGTTCTTTCTGCACCAAATTGGATTATTTGACCTGTTAGAATCGATAAATTATCTACAATAATTTGTCCATTTACTGTAATTATTGGATTGGGTAATGTTGTGTCAGATACATTGATTGAGTCTATATCGACATCTGACCAAGTACCGCCTTGGTCTAGCACCTTCAGACTTACATTGTATTGCCCGGTTTCCAAGTAAGGTCTAACTGGGCTCTTTAGAGATGATGAGTTGCCATCATCGAAATTCCAATAGTATGCAACAGGATCATCAAGATAAGGTAATGTATTGTTAGCTAATGATAATCCCCATGCATCAAATCCATTACCTGTAAACTGAATGTTATCCCATGTTTGTGACTCATTAGATCCAAGGCTTGCGTTAGCAACAGGGCGCATATTATCCAAGAATTGAGCTCCAGTTTGAGTGGTGTCGACTACATCGCCAAGCATGTCTTTCATGGTTAGGTGGAATGTGTGTATCTCGCTAGACTTAGCAGTGTACCAGAATTTTGTAGAAACATCCACTCCGCCTCCTGCTTGAACACGAGTTTGCATTGTATCCAACACAATTCCAGATGCATTGCGCACCTCAATTTCAACATCTAAATCTTCGAAGAATGCGTTAGATAGAACATTGAATTCTACTTCTGCAGTGTCAACATTTCCATCACCATCTCTATCTGCAACTGTGGTTGAGTTTAAGCTCAATGTGGCAGGTGATGTGATTCTTGCAGCTTCTACATCGATTAATCCTTCAGGGTATGAACTTCCACATGATGTATAATCACAATCTCCCTGATTAGCAGCATACCAGGTAATGGCCCATATCTCATCGGTTATGTTTCCAAAACCTGGAACTAAAGCAGTACCTACGGCTCCATTGAAATTTATGTCTGTACGAGTGTAGATACCATCTGCAGATGCTCTACTCATGATAACTCCGTCCATTCCAGGGACATCTCCTGTAAAGCGCATAGTTAGAGGAGCAGGAGATGCTGAACCAGGTGTGAATTTGAATACTTGAACACCCCAACCCTCTATGGCGTTACCTGTAGATGACCATGGCCCAATCCAATCACTATTAGAATCGGCAGGTTGAATTCTACAGAAGTCAGTTGATCCACAGGCGGGCGTCATGTATAGATTTGACATGCCATAGATTCCTTGATCACTATCCAAAGTGGCTGCAATTGTAAAGTTTGTATAGATGTCAATAAAGTCACGTCCGATTGTTCCTGGTGTAACTCCGACTGGATTTCTTGCTAGGTCTTCTATTGCAGTAGCTCCAGTTGAAGAATCTTGAGCGAGTTTCCTAATTGCAGGTCCTCCTCCCAAGTGATCTGCAAGATATAGTAGGAAAATGAATCCGCCTCCATAATCAGCAATTCTTTGGTTCCACCATCGCACCGAATGATAACTAGCAGATGTCCATGCATTCACGTGTCCATAAAGTGTAGATGAACCTCCAAAACAGAGGAATGCAGCCATGTCGGCAGCTCCTTCATCAATCCACAAATTCTCATAAGGATCCAAAGCATTGTGCATCAAGTGTTGTAATTCGTGTGCCAAGATTACTTTTGACCAAGTAAGTGGCGCATCATCAATGTCTATGAATATCGCTTCTCTAGAAGCTGACATTCCTGGTGAGAAATAACCTCCTATGTTGTAAGCACCATCGATTGCGTAGATAATAATCTCAATTTGACAGTTATTATCAACATCAGGTGCAGCAATACCTCTTCCGTCAAAATAGTCCTTGCCGAAATATGTCATCAGTGTTGGATATACTGTAGAGTCCCAAGTACTAGCCCAATTATTCAAGATGGTTGAAGATAATGTTCTGCCGTTTTCTACCATAAATGCAGCAGTGGATGTAGTTTTAGCGACATTAACATCGATCGAACCTCCTGATGTTGGAACTGTGGCAGTGTCTCCTTCATTGTATGGTGTGCATGAACGTCCACTGGTTTTTGCTTGAGGAGAGGTTGCAATATCCACTCCGGGCATTCCTTCATCAACCCAAGTTTGCTTCATTAATCTTGTAGCGCTGAATAGAAGCTGGTCGCTGTCTGGAATCATGTAAGGGTGAGCATCAGTAGAGGTGAAGTCATCAATATCTGCGAAAACAGGTACAAATTCTTCAGCAATATCTGGCTGATTTGTAGGTTCATCTGCAGAATTTGCCGAGACCATTGGCGATAGTGATGATAGCATGAAAACTAGCAGAAGAGAGTATGCGCGAGTAGAGCACGGTTCGGACATTTCGGTACCTCCTTGGAAATGCATCACTGCATTACAAATAACCGAGTTCAAATGAGGTATTTAATAGTCGGCGAATGTGGCATCATCAATGCGAGTAGGAATTGCTCTGTTATTGGCACTTCTTTTCTTGTCTCCTCTCGTAATGATTTCAGGCGGTAATGATGTCGAATCAGCAACTATTGGTTGTGAACTTTCATTCGATGGTGAACTTGCCAATGAATCGGTTGGATTTCAAACTTCATTAGGACCAAGATTACCCGGTTCTGCTGCAAGTTCCGCCTTGCGTGAATCGATTAAGTCCAATTTAACTGGCTGGGATATTACCGAATCCACTCATCATGCAGATGGGATGGTTTTGACTAATCTATATGCTACCTGGAATAAGGGGGCTGGATCTGAAGTAATATTTGCAGCACATTACGATACAAGAGCTTGGGGAGATAAAGATCCGGATGTAAGTCGTCATGATGAGCCGATTGATGGGGCCAATGATGGAGCGAGTGGAGTAGCTGTATTAATCGAGTTAGGAAGGATTATTCCAACATTGAATCTTACTCATGAAGTAACTCTATTCTTCACAGATGGTGAAGACCAAGGAAATGATTCTACGATGTCTGGATGGATATTGGGGGCGACTGCATGGGCCGATAATCTCACTCAATCCGAAGCAGATCAAATTGAATCGTTCATTTTGATTGACATGATTGGAGATTCTGATTTGACGTTGAGAAGAGCATATCCTGGGAACGAAACTTTATGGAATCGAACTGTGGATAAGATCTTCTTCTTGGATGAAGTGTGTGGATTAGGAGATTCTTCTTATCTCAATACTCAAGGGTTTGACATGATTATCGATGATCATGTGCCTGCAGACAATCTTAGAATACCTGCCATAGATATTATTGATGCCCGTTATGG
>QQSA01000061.1:1542-18331 GCA_003602535.1 Candidatus Poseidoniales archaeon | reverse complement strand
TAGGGATAAGAAGAGACAGAGGAGCGAAGATACTGACGCTTACGTAAACGGTGTCTTGTTTGGTTTTGACCCGAATGTCCCATTAGAAGATCAAGTAGAAGGATGGATATCTTCTGACAAGCCGACTCCTGAGCAATTGGCTGAACTAGGTTTAGCCGGTACTGCTTGGTTGAAAGAAGAACAACGCAATATGGGAGGTGGTAACTGATGCTAATGCCTCCGTTTGAACTTCATCGCCCTTCGACAGTTGAAGAAGCCTGTTCTTTGGCTGCTAAACTAATTGAATCTGGACAGGATTTTGATTGGATAGCAGGCGGTACTGATTTGATTCCTAATTACAAGTGGCACATCAATACTAAACCTCACGTAATTTCTTTAGCAGGAATCGATGGTGTATCTACAATTTCAATGAATGAGATTGGATGTATGGCTCGCCTTCATGACATTGCTGAAGGGGGAGATGCACATCCACTAGTTGCAGAAGCCGCCAGCAAAGTAGCGTCTTCATTAATTCGAAGAAACGCAACCTTGGGTGGCAATTTATGTTTGGATACTCGTTGTTTTTGGTACAATCAAGCCGAAGAATGGCGTAGTAGTATTGATTGGTGTCACAAATGTGATTGTGGTACAGGTTCTGATTGCCGAGTAATTCCTAATCAAAACGAACTTTGTGTTGCGACTTACCAAGGAGATGTTGCTCCTACATTGATGGTTCTGGACGCAACAGTACATCTGATTGGACCAAATGGAGCAAGATCAGTTCTTTTACATGATTTCTATCAATTAGATGGAATGACTAGAAACATCTTGCAACCTGGAGAGTTTATGTTGAAAATTACTTTACCAGAGGATGTTGAGGATTGGACAGGTTCTTATCGTAAGTTGCGAGTTAGAGAATCATGGGATTTCCCAGAAGCGGGTGCAGCAGCAGCATGGAAGAAAGGAGATAGAAGTACACTAAGAGTTGCAACTACTGCTCTAGAAAGCATTCCAAGAAGACATGATGAAGAAGTTGCAAATTCTAATGGTGATGTAAAAGCAATTTGTGATGCAATATACAAATCTACAAAGCCAGTGAACAACACAGCACTTCCACCGAGATACCGGCGAAATATGATCAAAGTACTGGTTAAGAGAGCATGCGAGGAATGAATATGAAGAGAATATTAGTAGTGATTTTACTGATTACTGCTCTATCTCCTATTGCTACAGCTCAAGTACCAGATACACAAGCACCTGGGTGGGAAATTGGTTGGGAAGATGATGAAGAGATTTTGATCTTTGAATTAGATCCTGATACGTATAAATTTGAATTGGTTATCGATTTTTGGATTGAAAACACCTATCCCTTTCCGATAGATGTGGATTTCGAGACTGAAATAGGGGAAGAAGGTGGAATCGATTTTGGTTTCCAAACTGAAGACCCGGGAAAAGTTTCAGTTCCAGCGAACTCAAATGAAAGTTATGAGTTAAAAATTTCTTGTGTATCTTCTTGTTCAGCATGGAGTGCCCGAAACAACTTTCTGACGACTGTAGATTTCACAGCAACAAATTACGTGGCAGAACAAGCACAAGGTAGTCAAGAGATATCAAAGAAATTGCAACCTTCATCTATTTACGGATTTGAAGTTACGTTTGAACCTCTTACAAATAGTAAAGGTCCAGAACTAAAGGCAGGTACTGACAAAAAGATCGATGTTTTAATTTGGATTACTGGAAATGACGAAGATGCAATCTCAAAAATCGATATGAGTTTTCGAAGTTGCCCTCAGATGAAAATTGAAACTAAAGACTCAGGATTAGAGGCGGGAACTAAAGTAGGGGATGGAACTAACACGTACAAGAAAGGTTCAGTGGAATTATCTGCACCTTCTAGTCACCCAGATAAAACCTGTAAACTAGTCGTCACAGTTACTAGCGAAGGTAATGGAATTTCATATATTGGAAATTTAGAATTCGATGTAGATGCCCCTGATGTTTCTGAGAACAAAGAAAAAGAAGAAGATTCCAATAAAGAATCTTCTGACTTAACTGTTGAAGATAACTCAATGCCTACAATTTCTTCACTTTTGAGCGTGTTAACTGTAATGTTTGCAGCCTTAATTCGGCGAAATGACTTGTAATAATGACTAATTTCGGGGATGATACTCCGCGATATTGGATGATACTTTTGAGCAAGCCACGATAATCTATATGAGTGTGGCGAAGTTGCGAAAGTTGTTGCGTTTGTTCGCAGCCGAATAAGAGGTGTCTAGAAATGGCTGAAGAAGAGGCAACTGGTGTCAAGTTAGAAACTTGGCTTCTGGTAGGTTTCATCGTGGCCATGTTACTTTCCACCACTGTCATAATAATCACTGCTTCAGATAAGCAGACAGTGTTTTCTGCATACGTTACCGATGAGGAAACAAATCTTCAATATCAACAAATATCTTCAATGAGAGAAGACTTAGGAGACGGCGGCATGGATTACATAGTTGCTAACACAATGTCAACGCCTATGTTAGTAAATGATTGGAGAGAACCTCACCGTACTATGCTAATAATTGCTGCTCCAGAAAAGCCATTCGACAACGCAGAGGCTGAGGCTATTCATGAATTCGTTACAGAAAAAGGAGGTAAGGTAATAATTGCCTCAAACTCAACAAATGCCCAGACTGTAGCCGAGAAGTTCGATGTTAAATTTTCAGATTCTCCGTTAGTAGATCCTAACCGATATTACGAAGTTTCCACATCCACTGGTGAAGCAGAAGAAGAAGATGCAAGAAAAATCTGGACAGTAGCTGGCGTAAACAAGGTTTGGGAAGATGATTTTGAGAAGAGGCCTTACTGCAGTTCAGATGACTTATCGGACAGTAGCAAATATGACGACTGTGCACTTCCAGTATTATTCCATAGACCAACTGCTATCCAAGTACTAGACCTTGAAAATCCAGATAGGAATGTCAAAGTTCTCGCACATGCATCAGGTTCTGCTTTCCTTGCGAAAGATAACAACTTCGATGTAAATGATCCAGAAAATAGGCCACTTGGTGGGAATAATACCGGGTTGATTGTTAGAATGGATTACCCTGGAATTGACACTATTGATCAAGTCAAGGGGATAAGAGAAGGCGAAGTTGATGTTACAGGCAGTATAGTTTTCATTTCAGACCATTCAGTTTTCGCAAACCATCTTTGGGATGCCTCAGATGCTGAAGTTACTGGAAAGGAACAATGCGAATCAACACTTTATGGGAGTAGGTCCTGTTGGAATTCACTCTTACAATCTGCAGATTCCTCTTCAACAGCATGGAATGGCAATGAAGATTACTTCGTAACTCTAATCAGAGATATGATGGAACATGAGAATGATGAAATATCCACTGTAATAACTAGCGAAAATAGTAATTTCTACATCGTTTTTGATGAGTCACGTCACGTAACCTCAGCAATGTCATCTCCATTTACTGAAGCTATGGGCGCAATAGTAATGCTAACCAGCGATACTTTACTCAAATGGTTGATTGTCCTCAACTTGATGGCTTTACTTTCAATCGCAATAATGGTTGTTCCTGAGAAAGAAAATTGGCGTCATATTTTCGATTTGACAAGATTTAGAGAACGTCCAAACAAAGTAGACCCCAGCAAATATTTACAACGTGTACGAGAAGCTATGATGGCAAAAGTACGGCAATTTAACGACCTGACCCGTGATGAAATGGCCAGGAAAACCCCAGGCGAAATCCAATCCTTGGTTAAGGATCCTCGTCTAATCGAGTTGTTGTATTCTCAACAACGTTCATACTCCAACGAAGAATTAAGGCAATTACTGCAACAAATTCGACGTTGGGGAAAGTAACCTAAGGAGGTAACAAGACATGCAGCCAGCACCACCACCACCCGCAGCCCCCCCTGCGCCGGCACCACCTGCACCAGCAGCACCGCCAGCACCGGCCCCGGCCCCAGCAGCGCCACCAGCGCCTGCACCTGCACCGGCACCAGCCCCAGTGGCTCCAGCCCCAGCAGCACCGGCCCCAGCCCCTGCAGCACCTGCACCAGCAGCACCAGCCCCGGCACAGGCACAGCCTAAACACCAGAGTAGCCCAGAAGTCCGTGAACGCCTTCAGGCCGTCGGAGCGATATCGCAAGCGATTAGCGCCGAAGTCCAGAAAGTAATTATCGGTAAGTCACACGTTATTGACAATGTTCTGATCAATATTCTGTCGAATGGTAACTTACTGTTCGAAGATTATCCAGGACTTGCTAAGACATTGATGACCAATACTTTCGCAGATGCGTTAGGTTGTGATTTCAAGCGTGTTCAGTTTACACCGGATTTGCTACCTGCTGATATCACCGGAACTAACATCTATGATGCTAAGAAGGGTGAATTCACTTTCAAGCCAGGTCCATTATTCTGTAACCTGCTACTAGCTGACGAGATTAACCGTGCTCCTCCTAAGACTCAAGCAGCTCTGCTTGAGGCTATGCAAGAGAAGCAGGTGACTATCGGAACAGTCACTCACAAACTACCAGCTCCGTTCATTGTTATGGCGACACAAAACCCTGTTGAGCAAGAAGGAACCTACCCTCTGCCTGAAGCGCAGTTGGATCGTTTCATGTTCAAGATGAGTGTCGGATATCCTGACCGTGCGGATGAAGATGAAATTCTATCACGACGTATTAACCGTGGTAAGGATGCTGTCGATGTCGACGTCATTACTGACCCACAACGTGTTATTGCTATGCAACAAGCATGTGAAGACATCTATGTCGACCCTGCTCTACGTATGTACATGGTTGAGATTGTAACCAGAACTCGTGAAGATCCTCGTGTTCTAGTCGGTTCTTCTCCTCGTGGTTCTCAGGCATTGCTGAAGACATCACGTGCAGCAGCAGCTCTGCGTGGTCGTGACTTCGTTACACCTGATGATATCAAGACCGTATCCGAGTTAGCACTTGCTCACAGAATTATTCTGAAGCCAGAACACCAAATCAAAGGTTTGGAATCTGGAGAAGTTATTCAGACAATTCTACGCGAAGTACCTGTTCCAACCGTTTGATTGGATTTAATCGAAATTAGAGAGAGGTGCATAGCATGTGGAGCCGTAAGAGTGCAATGCTGGGATCACTGGCAGTTGCAATGTATTTGCTTGGTTTAACTTTGAGAAATTCTCAGTTAGTTACTATTGCAGTAGTAATCTTCGTGTTCCTTACATGGGCTGCATTATTTGGCGGTCACGCAGATGTATCTGCAAGCGGCAGGCGTGCAGATGAATGGACAGGGGAAGAAGGAGTTTCTCTATCCAATGTATCTGCAATGCGTAAACTCTCTAGTGCTCGAATTTTCGAAGACGGAGATGTAGGAGTGACTTTGCGTATGCAAAATCATTCTGCTCTTGGAAAGATTCTCGAAGTAAGAGACAGAGTTCCTGAAGTTATGCGCATCAAAGATGGTGCGAATTACATATTGATGGAACTTGGTCCACGTCGTGAAACCTTCATTGAATATACAGTTGAATGTCCACTTAGAGGGTTCTACAGTCTTGGACCGGTTGCTGTCCGCGTACAAGACCCATTTGGATTATTTCACAAGGAAAAGGAATTGCATGTCTACAACGATTTCCTTGTGTTCCCTAAGATGGAAGATCTCAAAGAAACATTCGTTAAGTCCCGTGTCCCTAAGATTTTCACAGGTGCTGTGAACATCAGACAACCTGGACCGGGTTCAGAGTTCTACTCACTGCGTGAGTATTTCGAAGGTGATTCATTCAGAGCAATCAACTGGTCAGCATACGCTAGAAGTGGAAAGCTGATGGTCAATGAACGTGAAAGAGACGCTGTTAGCGATATCATCCTAATCGTAGATTCTCGAGCCGTATCCGAAACAGGACCTGTATCTCGTAATGCACTGGTATATTCTACCAGGGCTGCAGCAAGTCTTGCTAAGTATTTCTTAGGACGTCGTGACTCAGTAGGTTTGATCACCTACGGTGATGAAGTTGTAAGTGTCGATAGGGATACTGGAAAGAAGCAACTCTACGTTATTTTGACTAAACTTGCAGGTGCTATGGCTCGAGGTAACATCCCACTTCAAGTTGTAGTTAATCGCATATTACCACACATAAACAAAGGAAGCCCGATCATCGTTCTATCGAACCTAGAAGATGATCCAACAATTGTCAACGCATTGCGAGACTTCAGAGCTCGTGATTTCGATGTAACAGTTCTTTCACCATCTAGTCTTGAGTTCGAATTCGATGCAAAGAGATTAGATCGTACTGGTTATGAAGTGTTGAAGACTGAAAGAGATGTACTGATTAGTGAACTCAGAGGTTTAGGAGTGAACATAATGGATTGGGAGCCAGACATGCTCCTATCTACAGCCTTAGCAGGTGCGAGAGGATTCTGAGGAGGGATATGAATGGCTACAAAATCAGGAGACACAGCACATCTATACGATGGAAAGACTGTCCGTTCATCTGCTCCTTCAAGAAAGAAACTAGCGGGAACAGCATCATCTACTGGAGAGATTCCAAAGGATGCAATACCAACTGTTGAAATCCCATCTTTCATCGAGAGCCTCCTTGGTGGACCACTGGTTCCAAAAATGAAGTTCCTTCCTGCTGATAAGATGGTTCAAAACCTGCAACTTGGATGCTATGGAGTTCTAATCGCACTTGGTGTGCTAACATATATTGTAACTCCAGCAGTTGGAACAATTTGGTTTGCAATGACAGGTTCCATTACTGCAGCAAATATCTTGCAACTTATGGTTGTTATATCTGCAATAGGTACTGGTTTTTGGGGTACAATGAGTAGAGATGCTCGCTTTATGTTAGGTTCATATGTTCTTTTCATAATTTCAGTAATGAGATTTGCATCATCTAAAGTATCCCTATCACAAGACGTATTTGGATTTGGAGATAGCCAATTATTATTGACAATATTAGTAGTAATTTATGCAGTACTACTTGTCATGTACTTTGAATTATCAAATGGAGTAATCAGATTTAGTATGCTAGATACTTCAATTCGAACTCGTGAAGTATATGTCATGAATGTGAAGAAGATTATTGGAAAGTACCACAGATCTCTGGTAATCAACCCATTGATTGCTGGAACACTGGCTATGATGGTATTATCTGTAAATACAATTCTACCTGCCATAGTGTCACTATTCTCTGAACAAACTGCACTAAGGATGGAAGAGTCTGTAGAATTGATTTCAGTTTATGGTGTGGCTTTGGGAACACTGTTTGTGTTCATTATTGTAGGTGCTCTATTCGCATTAGATCTCCCTAAACACATTCAGTCTTGGAGAGAAAATAAAGAATGATACAACTCTTTGAGAGTTGAAGATAAGTCTTCAGAATCAATTATTATTCTAGTTCCGTAGTTATTTCTTGAAACTTCTTCATGTTCGATGTTGATTGGTAATTTTCCTATAATCGATATCATTGCAGTTCTATACTCAATTTTTCCATCGATTAAATCCTCTAGAATTGGAAGATCATGAGTAGGAATGATTAGTTTCATTTTTTCCGGAGTAGAATGCATTAACCATGGAGCAATATCAAATTGCTCCATTCTATTGAGTAATTCACTGTTGAGTGGTTTTTCATCAGTAATTACTGCAACACCTGGTTGGCAGCCGATAGCAATAGCTGTTGAAGCATCAATATCTGGACCAATAATTGTTGGAGCGTCAATTTTTGGATTATTTATATTCCTTATTTCTAGAGGAATTCCTTCTTCAATAAGTGGTGAAACTGTGGCTGGATGAATAATGGGGGTGCCATGTAATGATAGTTCAGATGCTTGCCCATATCCAAGGTAAGGAATTGCTGGAGATTCAATTCCCCAACGTGGGTTCATTCTCTTTATTCCGTCAACGTCTTTCCATAGAATCAATTTTGAAGCGTTCATCAAATTAGCGAAAGCAGCAGCTGAATGATCGGATCCACCTCTAGATAGTATCGCCAAGTTTCCATCTTCACCTTCACCAAACCATCCTGTCAGTATTGGTATTCCCACTAATTTCTCACGGTCCAAGGATTTAGACGACGCTGCAATATCTATCTGACTTGCTCTTCCTTTTCCTTTTAATTTGAGTCCAATGTCTTCTGCTCCAAATGGATGAGCATCAATTCCTAATGTCCTGAGGCGGTGGGCAACAGCCAGTGCACTCAATCTCTCGCCTGCTGCTAAAATTAGATTTTCAGAATGAAGAGATGGCTCTACTCCTGAAATTTTTACCAATTCCTTGGATATACCTGATATTACTTTCTCGAACATTTCCTTGAACTCACCACTATCAAGTCCCGGGGCGAATAGAAGGTGTTGAAATTTCAAATCATTAACCAGACGTCCTGCATATCGGGGCTCTCTTGCAGCCCGAATCAACCGATCTGTCATTCCCCAAAGTGCTGAGACTACAATAAGTGGTTTTCCAGGAGTATTTTGAATAATATCTGCAATTTTATCGATGTCACTTCCTTCTCTGAGGCAAGAACCTCCGAATTTGTGTACAATGAAATCATCCATCGATGTATCCTCCCTGTATTCCAAGGTCTGCTAGCACCAGACGTGCTACTGCCTCTACAACAGGACGTGCTCTAGGGGCGATAACCGGGTCATGCCTACCTTTGATTGCTAACTCTTCCATCATTCCTGATATTTGATTGAATGTTTCTTGTGGTAATGAAATTCCACTTGGTGGTTTGAAGGTTATTCGTACATGAATTGGTGCACCACTTGCCATTCCACCCAATGCTCCATCTGCTCCTTCAGAGAGTGACATATCGACTCCCCATTTGTCATTATGAGCACTACCTCTCATTTTCCCAGCATTTACACCCCTTCCGAATTCTACAGCTCTGGCTGCTGGAATCGACATCAATGCTCGTGCAAGTGCAGGCTCAAGTCCATCGAACCATGGTTCTCCCAGACCTACAGGTAGTCCTGAGATAACCATATCAACACGACTTCCTAATGAATCACCTTCTTTGCGAGCTTGTTCTGCTAGAGCAATACCTTCCTCGCCTTCAAGTCCTCCTAATGCTCCCACTTTAGTTTCAATAATCCAATCTTCTGGAATTATACTTCTGGTCAGAGACCCAGCAGCGACAAGTCCAGCTGTTAATCTTGCAGAGAAAGAACCGCCCCCGCGCAGGTCAGCAGCCCCTCCGGTTTTGATATTGATCGGATGATCTACATGACCTGGTCTAGGCTGATAAGGTAAAAATGAGTAATCTTTTGATCTTACATCCTGATTTTTGATTAATAGTAGAATTGGCATTCCTGTCGTTTTTCCTTCATGCACTCCCGACATAATCTCAACATCGTCGGTTTCTTTTCTTTTACTTGCAAGTCCGGAACCAGGCCTTCTAGAAATCATATCGGCGATTAATTGTTCTAAATCAAACTCAATATTTGGCGGCATCCCTTCTATAAGAGCGCCTACTGCGGGGCCATGAGACTCTCCAAAGAGAGTTACGATCATATTCTCTCCTAAGCTCATGCGCATGAGTATCAAACCGATTGAGAAGGGTCTTATTGATGAATGTGATTATTCATCCATAGCATCTAAATCTGCATTGATAATGCTAGTTTCAATGATTTCTAAATCATCGAACTTTTGATACCATCTTAGTAATCTTTCAATTGTAGGGGAACTAATCGATGGTGCAAAAATAGCTATTGCAGGACCTGAGCCACTAATACCTGCAGCTCTTGCTCCATTCACAAATGCATCATTAGTAAATCGTCGACCTGTCGAATCATTTAGTGCACCAATAACTCCTCTTCCATTCCATGTTAGGGCAACAAGGTCTTTTCCTTCTTGTAATGCTGTTAACGCCTGACTGAAGGCTTGTTGGTGATAAGTAAAATCTTCTAATGCAGGTCTTTCCTCTCTATCTCCACGTAATACTAAAATTACTTTCCAGTCCTCTGATTTAGGTCCCTGTGATTCTAAAAGAAGGCCTGATCGAGCATCTTCAGCGTTCGCATCGATTAACTTCCAACCCCCCTCAAGAGCTGCCCATGAGTCATCATAACTTCCAGTAATTGATACACCAGATGCCAATTGAGCGTTAGCTGCTATGTCGATAATATCTGAATTGGCAATCTCAATATCACTTGCTGAGCATAGGGCTTTGATAGCGGCTACAGCAACAGCAGAACTTGATTTCAAACCTTGACGTGGAGGAATTTTAGAATTGACTGACCAGAACAATTCACCTTCTGGCAAAGGGTGACCTGCATTCGTCCATGATGTCAAAACAGCATCTAGTAATCCATCTGGATCCAATAATTCACGTTTTGGCATTTTGTCCAACAATCTAACTTTAACCGGCAAATCTAGTGCTAAAGTGGCGCCATAGCCCAAACCTGCTGCATGCAGGAGACTGCAGCCTCCGTTAGCAGTTCCAGAGCCTAGTACTGCCATAATGTCACCTAATTCTCGGTTACCTCCGCACTAATTGGAATTCCAATGTGTCGGCCGACTCCACCGCTCCATCCTAAAAGCGAGGTGCCTTTGACCAAATCAGTAATTGAAACGATTCCGGTGGATGAAGTGATGAGTCTAACGGTCTCCGCTTGCTGGAGGAGTGCGCCTGCTTCATTATTGTTTTCATCCTTCCATCGGAATAAAATAAATGGCCTCCTTTCTATCTTAACTCTGCCCACAATAGCAGTTCTACAATTGCCTTGACTGCTAACTACCATTACTTCATCACCCATCTTTAATTCACACAGATACGATGTTGTTCCATCCGCCATTAGAATGTAAGAATGAGCTGCACCTGCATTAACTCTGAATGGTCTTGTAGGAACAAATTCTGATTCAACAGTCTCTCCATGAACTAAAACCAGAGATGAAGAACTAGATCCAACGAGCATTCCTTCTCCATTATCCAACATAGAGGTGAGGTCTACACAGACTCTATCTCCAATTCCTCCTTCCTTTACTTCAATGACTTCAACCGTAGATAACTCAAATGAGTCATTTTCGATCGAAACTTCAGGCTCAGAGTTAGTTTCTCCACGTTGAGATTTAGCGATCAATGCAGTTGGTAGAATTTCTTCAGGCACCAGTAAGGCATCTACTCCGATTTGCAATGCAAATGCGGCACCAAGAACTTGTTCGGGCGATGAAATTCTTGCAGCAACTTTTGTTGGGACTCCATCACATGCTGCGATAATATTCTCGATAGGAATCATTTTCCATTCTCCTAGTTCAAGCAGGATCCATTCTACACTACCTGACATGGACCTAGCATTTGCCTGTCCTTCTGAACTGCTGACATTGACTTTCCTACCGACTTGTTTTCCATTAATGTATAATGCAGCACCATCGATTTCTAAATCGTCACCCACTAGTAAGTCTACACCTTTTTGGCGAGTACCAGATTCGAGCCAAACTTGCACTTTATCACAATCCTGATTCTAAGATGGCTTTGTCCACTTCATAACTATCATGAACGATCATTTTCAAAGCAGTAACCATTTTTCCAGGTGATTCGTGAGAGAATACTTGCCGGCCCATACAAACCCCTCCTCCGCCAGATTGTATCGCCTGATGGACAATAGTGAGAATTTCTTTTGTTGATGAATCAGCAGGTCCACCCGCTATCAAAACAGGAATAGGTACCGCCTCAGTAACTTTGCGAAATGAATCGATTGAACCAGTCCATTTAGTTTTGACAACATCACATCCTAATTCAAATGCTAGCCTAGCAGCATGTGCGGCACCATTAGTATCATCTCCATCCATTATGCTAAGGTTTTCACCTCGAGGGTAAATCATTCCTAAGACTGGACAATCGAGGAAGTGGGCATCTTGAGTGATCAATCCTAATCGTTCAATCATTTCGGGTTCATCCGGACTACCCATGTTGACCTGAACACTAACTCCCTTAGCTCCTCTGGATAATGATTCCTCTACACTTCCAACGAGTACTTTATCGCTAGATCTTAAACCAGCGTGTCGAGTTGATACGGATAAATGAGCGACCATATTTGCTGATGAAGATGAGTACCTTGATACAACACCTTTCTGAGCAACAACGGCATCAGCATGAGAGATTTTCTCCAATAAATCGTCTAGGTTTTCTAATCCATTAACTGGGAAATCTGATACTCCATGGTCTATGGGAATCCACACTCCCTTCCCGCCAGGTAACAATGAATCAATATCGCCCATGTTTAAGGCGAGAAGGGAGTTGTAGACAATACTTTCCTCATTTTGAAAGATGTGTTTTCACAGCCCACTCAATCATTGCAGCTTCAGCTTTTGATAGATGCTCCTGAAGTGTCGATCTCGGAATTTTACTTAATTCGGAAAGCTCTTTTTTTGTTATTCCGCGTGGGGTTTTGTAATATCCCGACTGCACTGCTAAAGTTGCTATTTCCAATTGCTTAGGAGTTAATATTTGTAAAATAGTGTCCTCAATTTCAGCAATATCTACTACATTCACACTATCTGGTGGTAGTAATACTCTAGCCGCTTTAAGGAAACCACTCACTCCTTCGGGAAGGCCTCTAATTGTAATTTGAACTCCATTTTCACCGATTACATATGGAGGTATGACATGTAAACTGTCAAAGTTGATTGCGGCGACGGATAATGGATGATTATTCCAAACTACAACATATCCATCTTCTCCTACATTAGGTAGTGGGTGAGGATTCATAGGACCTTCAACATTGAGAAAATCGATTTTGTCTAGTTGCTCAGGCCCCATGCCTTCATTGAAATCTATTTTCACTAACTGTCTGACACCAATTTTAGTAACCTCGAGATGAGCTACAACTTCATATCTTGAGGCAACATTCGTTATTTGTCCAATTTCAGAGTGTTCTACAGTTTCCGGATTCCACTTCAACTGTACTTCCCGCATAGTTGAATCACATAGTTGTCATATAAGAACATGAAAGATTAGCGGTTTTCACCTTCAGAATACGATGTTTACAAGCGATGGTAATAAGTCCCAGTTAGAGTTAGCCCGGCACATGGACCTGACTTCTTGGTTAATGGTTGGTATTCTCGGAGGGGCATTTCTCTTCGGAATATGGTTCATGTTAGTACGTGATGATGGCCGCAGTGACCGGTCCATGACAATCAACCGTCAAGACCTAAAACGTCGTGGAACTCCTGATTTTTCAAAAGCACACAATGAATTTGATCGTAAGTTATCAGAAATTGAACGCCATTTAGCATCAAAAAGACGTGATGAGAGAGCAATCATGCTAGCAGAAGAGGAAGCTAGGAAAACCCTCGCTGAAGAAGCAGCGAATAAATTGATTGAAGAAGAACAAGCTCGCATTGCGGAAATTGAAGCAGAAGAAGCTCGCAAGAAAGCAGAGTACGAAGCTAAGCGAGAAGCAGAATTGGAAGCAGCTCGTAAAGAAGCCGAGGAGCGTGAAGCAGAACGATTGGCAGAAGAAAAGCGACTTGCAGATGAAAAAGAGTCCCAGAGACAGCAAGAACTTGCTGAAGCAGAAGAGGAAAGATTGGCTGAACTTGAAGCGCTCAAGGAATCTGAAGCTATGGAAGCACAAATGGAATCTGAAGCCGCAACTTCTGAATTAGAAGAAAGGTTAGAAAGAGAAGGAGCAAAGTCTTCTGAAGTACAAGTATCACTAATGTGGGATAATTACAATGATTTGGATTTACATGTATTATGTCCATCTGGTGAAAGGATACACGGAGGAAATAAGATATCTGAATGTGGTGGAGAGTTAGATGTCGATGCAAATGTGAGACCTGAAACAAAGAAACCAGTAGAAAATATCGTTTGGCCTGATTTCAAAGCCCCACCAGGTACTTACAAAGTGTATGTACACCACTACAAGAAACACAATAAACGCCGTTCAAAAGATCCTACAAAGTTCAGAGTTGTTTGTAACTCAGGAGGCGAGTTAACCCATTATGAGGGACAATTATCTAGTGGAGATCCAATTATGCTAGTTTGTGAATTCGAATTGGAAGCACCTGAAGATAGAGGTTCTGACGAAGAAAGAGAGCAGGCTCTAATCGCTGAAGAAACAGAAAAAATTGCAGAAGAAGAACGGCTTGCAATTGAATTAGAAGAAACTCGCCAAGAAGAGATGGCATTAGCAGAAGAGCAAAGGATTGCAGAAATAGTTGCTAATGAGGCAGATGAATTAGAAGCGATAAAGGCTACTCAGCAAGCGCTTGATGAGTTAAAAGAACGATTGGAAAGAGAAGGTGGTAAAACTTCAGATGTTCAGATTTCTCTAATTTGGAATAACTACAATGATCTCGATTTACACGTTGTATGTCCGTCTGGTGAAAGAATACATGGTGGAAACAGAGAGTCTGCTTGTGGAGGAGAATTAGATGTTGATGCTAATGTTCGACCGGAAACCAAGAAACCTGTTGAGAATGTAGTTTGGCCTGAAGGAAAGGCTCCTGGAGGCACTTACAAAGCCTATGTTCACCATTACAAGAAGCATAAGAAGCGCCGATCTAAGGATCCAACCGCTTTCAAGGTAATTTGCAATGCGGGTGGAGATATTCAAGAATACGAAGCAAAAATCTCTAGTGGCGATCCAATTATGTTGATTTGTGAATTCACAATAGAAGACCCTGAAACTAGAGCAGCACAGGCTGCAGAAGCTAAGGAGAAGCTAGCAGCATTACAGAGTGGAGAATGGGACGGCTCTGAAGAAAACGAAGCCGACTGATGATTGAAAACGAACTCTTCAGGATAGAATCTGATCGAGTTTATCGTTCTTAATAGCCTTCTTTATGGAGCGAGCAATACGCCTTCCAGTGGACATAAATGGTTCGTTAATATCACTGTAAGGAGATCCTCCTACGAATGGATTTGAACCTGCAACAATTCTAGCACTTATCTCGAAAACTCTGAATTCCAACTTGTCTGTTACAATCGTCTCTAGACAAAATGCTCCAATCATTCCTCTAGAATTCTCTTCTAACTCAAATGAAGCAGCAACAGTGCCTTCTGCCATTTCGAATGCTCTTGGAAGTAGACTTTCTCTAATTACAACTGGTTGGTTTCCTGTAACTACAAATGATGGTTCGAGACTCATTTCTCTGAGGTCACGTAAGCTTCCTAATTTGTAGAACTCGTCGACATTTGATTCATCTCTTCTATCCATACTCAATAACTCTAGACGGCCAAGGTTCTTTCCAGAATTGCTCCCAGTTCCTCTAACTTGGAAACCATCATCAGCGGTAGGGTCAAAGAAAAAGTGTAGGTAATATCTGCAACCCAATACATATTCTTGAATAGTAAATTCTTCATCGAGCTTAACATTTCTTTTGAAATCTCTATAATCTCTAGCAATGAAATATCCTTCTCCACCTTTAGCACCGGCATATTTGACAATCACTGGTCCGTCTATATCGTGAGGATCATCGATTACTTTAGGCATTGAACAACCGCCCTGTTCTAACCATTTACGCTGCCTTTCTCTACTGCTTTCCCAATGCAGTATACCTCGATTACCAAAAGTCGGAACTTCCAGATTCTTGAAATTTGAACTTCCTAAGTATTCGACTAAAGACCCGTGTGGAATTATGATGACATTCTGCTTTCGGAACCATTCTGCATGGTCCAACATTTCTCTGTAATTATCTAGCATTAACCATTCATCAGGCTCGGCTCCAGGAAATGCAGAATAGAATCTGCGTCGGTTTTCTCCGACAGCGATTCCTAAAGTTTTGAAACCTTCTTGACGTGCACCATGAAGTATTTGAAGAGATGAATGAGATGCAACCACGCCGATTGTGATTTGCTCTGGGTCATAGGATTGAAGCCAATTCCGTAACAGTGCTATGTCTACGCCCATGCCGACGGCTTTTGTGTCTTACTAATGACTATTACGGAAATCAGATGCGAATATTATACTTTGAACAGTTTTTTTTCTCAGACGAAGTAATTTTGGCCGTCAAGGTTTCAAGCCCTGCCTTATCTGCGTCAATTATGAGCAGCGAGACGCCGCCTAGCAGAATGACTTACGGCAACTACTTACAACTCGAAGAATTATTGTCATTACAGTCTGGTCCTGAAGGTCATGAACCATCGCCATCAAATCATGAGATGCATTTTATCGTAGTACACCAAGCATTTGAGTTATGGTTTAAGCAAATAAACCGTGAGTTAGAAGAGGCTTTGAAATTGTTAAACGTAGAATTAGTGGATGAGAAGAAAATCCCTGTAATAGTTAGTCATTTAGAACGCTGTTCGGAAATTTTCCGTCTTTTGGCTTCTCAATGGAAGGTTATGGAAACACTTTCACCTCAAGATTTCTTAGCATTCAGAGATAGATTAGGAACTTCTTCAGGATTTGAGAGTTGGCAAATGAGAACACTAGAGATGTTACTCGGATTAGAATCAGAGCAAAGAATCGGTGGTATGGATCCAATGGTCCATAATCGTAAATTACATTCTGAAGGTAAGTTGAGTGACTCGGTAATGGAGAATATGATTCGAATCGATAATCTCCCTTCTTTGAATGATGTGTTACAGAATTGGTTGGCAAGAACACCAGTAAATGGTGTTTCTGGAGACATTAAAGTTATGCAGGATTTCGCAGAGGGACACATCAATTCTATGATTGAGCACGGCGAGTCAGTGATTGCTCACATGGTGAGGATAGGTCATGGCACTGAAGAAACAATACGTCCTCGAATCGAATCAGGAATCTCAGGAGCCAGAGATTTCTTGTTACCCAATGGAAAAGTTGTTCCTTCCAGGGCAGGACTACTTTTCATAGAGTCATATAGGGAGTTGCCACTATTATCTTGGCC
>QQSA01000061.1:0-1454 GCA_003602535.1 Candidatus Poseidoniales archaeon | reverse complement strand
GGAAGGAGAATGGGTACTGGAGGCTCAAGTGGTGTGGATTATCTAGATATGACATTAAAGTATAGAATATTCACAGACTTATGGGCAGTAAGAACTATGTTAGTAAAACGAGAATCGTTGAACGATCCTTTGAATTCAGACTTTTACAGCTATTCAGCCGAAAATTAACGTAACTCACTGATTGTGAGGGTCTGTATCGATTGGAATGAGTTCGTTTTCGTACTCATACATTGCAATCTTTAGTGGATCAAGAACGAAGCGAACGGATGCTTCATCTAGCCCATAAAGTGAGACTAATTCTTCTTTAAACGCTTCACGTAGAACATCTTCAGGAGCATTTAGGGGTGCACCCATTCCAATTTGGAGAGCACGTGCGCCGATGATTCTAGCGCGTTCAAAGCGGGTATGTGGTTGGATTGGCTTTACCATTTAAGACACCTCATGCACAGTACGTGCGACTTTTGCGACCGGCGCCTTGTTATTGAACCCTACGCAAAAAAGCCTACTCACTTTCATCAGATATGTCACCAATCTTTTCTAAGGTGGTTAAATCTTGTTTTGGGATAATTTGATCTTTAACTGTGATTCCATTCTCCTGCGTTGGTTCTCTGATTATTTGAATTAGTGTAAGGGTCGCTGGTAGGCATATCAAAGCCAATAATATGGTGATTATAATTATTGTAGAACCCTTTACAGATTCTCCATTTTCTCCTAACTCATCCAGCCCTGTGTCAGGGGAGTAATCATTTACTGGCATACTTGAACCTGAAACAAGGTATATGTATCCTGGATATGATACAACAATAACCAATTTCTCTCCATCTAAATCTACAATGTTAGTTTCAGTTAGGTTTGTATGATTAATTGCTACATTTGGAACCTTATCATTAGATTTTATAGTCCACACATCAATATCCAATCCCGAAAAATTTCCTTCAATATTTAGTGAATTATTTACTAAACTGACATTGGTAATTCCTGAATAATTAGATATCGATTCAGATAATAATGTATCTAATTCTCTTGATTGTGTAGGGCCTGCAAGAGCATAATGCCCATCGACTACGATAGTTGGGTAGCCCCATAACCCATAAGTGTCCAAGAATCGATCACGAGATTTCTCAAGCCAGAAATCGTCACTTGTTGAAGGTCTATGGCTAACGATAATTGATTGATTATCTGATGTTTGGTTAAGTTGTTCTTCAACTTCGGGACATTCAGTACACCAATCTGCTCCAAAATATTCTATGATATTGGATGGCCGTGAAACACAAGTTAGATTTTCTTCACAGTCTAAATCAACCACAATAACATCTATGATATATCCTTCAGAATGAGGGTTACCTATGCCATGGGCCCCGGTTACACCAGAAAAAACAATCACTGTTCCGAATAAACAGGCCAGAGCTATTGCCCTCATAGTTTGGCGCATGAAGTCCGGTTTGTTAAAAGGG
>QQSA01000060.1 GCA_003602535.1 Candidatus Poseidoniales archaeon | reverse complement strand
CCAACTGCCAAGACATTTTTCGGCCAGATAATAATTAGCAATCCGACCATTATTGGCACTAAACCAGTCAATTTCATTATTGCAGGCAGACCAATGACTGCTTCCTCTTCTTCCATAGCGATTTTTCGGTAATTAGAGATTTAAACAAATCGCCGGTTTTGTATCCTCAAACAGGTATTGATAAGTAAACTGAGAAATGAGAGAGCATGTTGAGCAAGTTATCAGGTACAACAATCGCTTTGATTATACTAGTAGCAGTTGTATCTTCTGGCACTGTGCTAACTCTAGATGTCCTTCAAAATTCACAAAACAATGAGGAATTCACAGCGAAGGTGGATTTTTCCGAAGGAACAAATTACTACACATTGATAGAAATAGATGACGGAGATAATAATGAAGAAGAATCAGTAACACACATCTTACACGAATTTTTCTTCTCTACCGAGGGTGGAGGTGATGCAATATCTTGGGATTTTGGCGATGGAACATCTGGGGCTGGCGCAATTACTTCTCATCAATATGAACTTCCCGGAAATTATGAAGTGACTGTTACATCTATTACTAAGGATACAGTAGAAACCACAAATCTGCAGGTTGTTGTAAACTTGAAAGGAACAGCTGAGGCAGATAACATGGAATGTACATGCGCTCCAACTGCCAAGGATACTGTTATCGATTTATTCGTCAACCCTGGTTTGCAAATAGTGGAAGGATTTGTCATGGTTGAACATGAAGGAAGTAGTGAATCGTGTGCATTAAGAAATCCTCTGCAAGAATGTCATTTGAGAGTCATTATGCAGTGGACAGAAGAAGGAAGTGTAGTAGGACAAGAGGTATTGTATGACGATACCTTCAGAAGCAACGAAATGGTCGTAGATTTTGTTATTGAAGAATCTGATTTTTCACAGGCATCTGGAATACAACTTCGTCTTGAAACTGATCAATTAAGAGACTGGCACAAGCCAACTGCCGAATGGTCTAGCACTATTATCGAATGAGAATAACATTTCTCAGCCAATAGCTAACTAGTACAAGATTGACCATTAATGTACGATGGTGGAGCAAATATCATATAATTTAGTTTCAATCAAGTTTCATGCAGCCAGCTAACGACCCTAACCAGTTCACCCAATACGGGCAGAGTCCACAGACTCAGTATATCGTTACTCAGCCGCAACAAGTCGCTGGATTCCAACAACCAGGCATGCAGATGGGGGGCATGGTCCAGCAACCAGGTATGCCAATTGTCATGGGAATGCCGCAAACTTCAGCAACTTTAGCATTGGTTCTTTCAATCGTTTCGATATTCTTTGGAAGCATTTGTTTAGCGATTCCGTCCCTGATTATTGCAAATAATGCGATTAGCATCACTTCGATGTACCCTGGCCATCCCGATTCTGGAACTGCTAAAGCAGCACAAGTGATTTCTTGGATCTCAATAGGATTGTTCGTATTGATTATGATGTTCTACATTGCAATATTTGCATCAATGGCTTGAAATTGAATTATTTCAAAAACTTCTGAGTCTCATCGAAACCACCGATGAACATCGGATTCGGCCCTCTATTATCGATAACTACTGGGACTGTTCGATGACCGGTTTCCATTACAACATCATTCCTAACATCGGGCTCGTGATCGAAATTGATTTCATGGTAGGTTAAACCCTTACCATCTAATAAACGCTTTACTGCAACACAATATGGGCAGAAAGTGGTTGAATAGACTATAAAATCTGAATCTGAAGATTTGGCATCGGATACTACGCGACTCATATCCTGTCGTCAGACAGGTACTTCTTGAATGTGTGTTAATCAATTTTCAGAAAGTACCAAACCGTCATAATCAATTTCCCAATCTAAAACATCCCAAGGAATCGCTTTCTTAGTCGCCTCAGGATCACGTGAAATTATTCCTACATAGCCGCCTGCTGCAGCACCCATTCCTTTCCAAGCAAGAACTTCTGGTAAATCGTCAAGCATAAGATAAGGTTCGTTGAAACTCGAATCAAGAAGTCCTACTGCATCTGTGTAGGTTTTCATTATCTCACAAACATTGTATCTATCATCTCTTTGTACTGCAGAAGCCATATCCCTCCCACACTGGCGAATTGTCATCAAGTGAGGCAGAACTTCTTCATAACGAGCCCACACACTATTGTGAAGTTCTCCAGAATTATGTCTGATACCAGTATCTGCTAAGATTAGATGATTCTCAATCCATCTGTTGAACGACATAGGAGGTGCGAGATGAACTCGTTCGACATCTTTTCCGATGAATTTCAAATGCTGGATTCCTCCAAATTTTGCAGCCCATTGATCTTGGCGACCTCCACGATTACCTAGTATTTGTTCAAATTGAAATGCTAGTTCTTCAGAGTTCTCAGAACCATTAATCGCAGCCATCAATGCAACATTGATTGCACCAGTTGTTCCAAGTCCACTTCCGATTGGAACTTCACATGAATAAGAAGCATTCAATTTACCTTGATCATCAATCTCCACATTTGCATGTGCATAATGATTGATTGCGATATTTACTACATCGCCCCCTACTTGTTCACAGAATGGTGGAGCATCGGACCAACCACCTGCAAGGTCGATTCTAACCGGAGCTTTGGATGAGACCATAACCCGTGGGAAGGACAGGAGGTTTATGTCTCCTACTAAATTTAACCACGACTCAGGATTCAAATCAGTAAAATTCAATTGAAAAATTAAAAATTCAATTAGAAAATTCAACCCAATTTCTCAAGCCATTCCTTGATTGAAAAATGAAATTCAATTGGAATCATGTGACCTTTAGAATGCTGAATTTTGAGAACATCCCACCCTGATTCTTCGAATATTTGAGGAATTTCCAATCCAGCATCCAATGAAACTCGATGATCGGATTCGCCATGCATCCACAGTAATTTTGCAGGTTGCAACTCTTGCAATCTTTGGCGTAATTCTAGTGGCCTAACAACTCTGGTTCCTATCGCAATTATTCCCAGCACATCATGGTCGAATTGCAATAACTCTTGAGCCATCGCTCCTCCTTGACTGAAGCCACCCAATACTAATTTGTCATCAGGTAATATATTCGATAGTTTGAGTAATGAAGAGTCGACATCCGATAATTCAGTTGCCGATAAAATTCTGCGACCTGGCTGATCTCCTCCTTCATATCTCCACCAAGTAAAACCCCGGTTTGGATGATTGAACTCCGCCTCTGGTACCAAAAGGTTCCAGCCTTCAGGAAGTACCTTCTCTGCAAATGGTCGCATCATTTCCGCAGTACCGGTCATGCCGTGCATCATCACTAGCGTAGGCATGTAGCAGCCTCACAATGTCCATGAACGAACAAGAGCACCCGCAACTTTGAGGTGAACAAAGGAATCTTGACCTCTTACTGTGACTGTAATTGAATGCTCACCAGAATTAGATGGAATAGTACCAAATGAACCCTTTTCTGTTGCCCCTGCACCCCATGCACGTGTCAACGGAGAAGCTCCTTGGTGGTCTTTGATACTAAGTGAACCTGAACCACCTTGCTGACTTATTTCAACATCCAAATACCAAACTAAAGTATCCCATGCCTCGTTTGGAGAATATCCTGAATCTAGAAATGTATCGTAAACTTCTTGATCATTTTCCTCATACAAATTGTCATGTATGTCTCCGGCACGATAAAAGAATACATCGCCTGAATAGCCAGTTTTCTTTTGAACTAGATTCATTTGTAAATTATCAACACCTTCATTGTCAGTCCAAAGAACGCTCTTGATGAACCCCTCTCGGCCACTAAAGACATAGCTCAGAGAGTGACCTTCGCTTGATGTTGCAGAAACTGTGACCTCTCCGTCGTAGATTTTGTCAGTAGTTGCACTCCAATCTTGTCCTAATAGCCTGAAGTCCCAACTGTTTCCAATTTCCCACGGGAAATTGAAAACGGGTTGAGGATCTCCGTTCTCATAAACCGACAAACCGTCCATTGTAACTCTGCCTAAGAATGGATTATGATTGATTACTGCATGCCTTTGAGCCTCTCCTTCCGAAGAGATACCTAGCATGTATAAGCCATCATCATCACGAATATCTGCCACAACTAAACGAGCACTGTCTTCCCCAAACTGTGGAGTAATGAAGGTATACAGCCAATGCTCTCCTATTTCCCATTCAGGTAGGACTAAATCATCTTCAGTAGTGTTACCGATATCAGAATCTGAATCTGAATCATCCGAACTCATGCAACCGCTCAAAGAAACTGAGATCATTAGTAGGGTCAAAAGCATGGCTCGCATACTAATGCCCTACTAATGCTTATTTTTCAGTTTAAGGGTTGACTGATTAAAGCCAACCAGTTACTGTAAGTGCAGGTGCAATAACAACTGCAACAATGCTCATCAACTTAATCAAGATGTTAAGAGATGGACCGCTTGTGTCCTTGAATGGATCTCCGATTGTATCTCCAATTACAGCTGCATCGTGAGCCGCATCACCTTTTTCGGCACCTTCGATGTGACCTTGTTCGATAGCCTTCTTTGCATTGTCCCAAGCACCACCAGCATTAGCCATGAATAGTGCCATAAGAACTCCAGTAACTAGAGATCCTGCAAGCAAACCTGCAAGTGCCGGGGCACCAAGAGCAAATCCAACTATTACCGGTGCGATAATTGCTACAACACCTGGTCCAACCATTTCTCTAAGTGCTGCGTCTGTTGAAATCTGAACACACTTTGCACTATCTGGTTTGACACCCTCCTTGCCTTCTAGAAGACCATCTATCTCCTTGAATTGGCGGCGGATTTCAGTAACCATCTCATTAGCAGCCTTGCCAACAGAGGTCATTGTCATTGCAGCGACAACGAATGGTAGTGCACCACCAATCAATAGTCCAATGACTACCTTAGGATCGGATAGTGCGACTTGTGAAAGTTTCAAATCTGCTGCAGCAGAATACGCAGCGAATAGAGCAAGTGCTGTTAATGCAGCACTACCAATTGCGAATCCTTTACCGATTGCAGCTGTGGTGTTACCGATTGAATCTAGTCCGTCTGTAATGTCACGTACATCTTTTCCTAGACCGCTCATCTCTGCAATTCCACCAGCATTGTCTGCGACTGGTCCATAAGCATCAACTGTCATTGTAACTCCAACTGTTGCAAGCATTCCCATAGCAGCCATTGCGATACCATATAGTCCGAATTCAGGCATGTATTCTGAACCACTTCCTGGGCCGTCCATCATGAAATGGTTAGCGCCAAAGATTCCGAAACAAATCAAAATTATTGGTATGAAAGTTGACATCATTCCGACAGATAATCCTGCGATAGCATTGGTTGCAGGTCCTGTCTTGGACATTTCACCAATGTGTGGAATGGCTTTTGGCTTGAGGCCAAAGACATCTTCAATACCTGTGTAATATTCGGTTACTAGACCAATCAAGATTCCTACAATTGAACCAATGATTACTGCGACCATCGGCTCAGTGCCAGTATCTAGATCCATGATTCCGATTCCAAACCATCCTACGACCCAGAACAAACCTGCTCCGATGAAAGTAGTATTTCTTAGAGCAGCTCCAGGTTCACTGTTCTTTAGAAGTTCCATTGAGAAGACACCAACTAGAGATGCAAGGTATCCAACCAATCCCAAGAAGATTGGAAGAATTACATAATCTGCATTCATGTTTGTACTAGAATCTGCAATTACCATTGCAGCAATGATTGATCCGACGAAAGACTCGAAGATATCTGCGCCCATTCCAGCTACGTCACCTACGTTGTCACCTACGTTATCTGCGATAACTCCAGGGTTTCGAGGATCGTCTTCAGGAATACCTGCTTCGACCTTTCCTACGAGGTCAGCACCTACATCCGCTGCTTTGGTGTAAATACCTCCACCTACACGTGCGAATAGAGCAATTGAAGAAGCACCCATTCCAAATCCTGCTGCATGTGTGATATTGGTTGAACCATCATCACCTGCTCCAAAGAAGAATGCGACTAAGGAGATACCTAGTAATCCAAGACCTCCAACTGAAAGACCCATTACAGCTCCACCATTGTAAGATACTGCAAGAGCGCCAGCTTGACCTTCTTTCTGGGCAGCCATAGCAGTACGTCCATTTGCTGCTGTTGCAGCCTTCATACCTGAAAACCCAGCAAGAACGCTTGCTAGTGCACCACCTAAGAATGCCAGAGCGGTCAGATGACCGTCTGTTTCAGTCACGAAGTATAGCAATACTGCAACTACTCCGACAAATATCGCAAGATATCTGTATTCGGCTTTAAGGAAAGCCATAGCCCCATCCTGAATCTGTTGAGTAATATCTGCAACAGTCGGGTCATCTATTTCTACGCTGGTTACTTTTTTGTATAACAATGCAGCAATAGCAAGTCCTACTAAGGATACTATCACAGCAATTAATGCGATGTCCATCATAAATTACACCTGTTGCCCGCCGACCAATGTCCCCTTCATAAGGACATCCCTCGCAAAAACTACGGCATGAGGCGTTTTTGCATCATTCTACTTTGAAGCCGACGCTCTCAATCGCGTCGGTAATTACTGCGGATTCAACTCCTTTCGAAGTCACTAAAACAGTTCCATCTGTTGCAGATGCA
>QQSA01000006.1:15333-16005 GCA_003602535.1 Candidatus Poseidoniales archaeon | reverse complement strand
ACGATGCTTTCGGATTCTTGTGATTAAGCATCGAGAATAATATTCGCATTATTCAGAGCGTGATGCCATAGACTTGCAAGTCTGACTACGTTGTATGCTAATTGGCTGATTTAACATCAGCAAAAAACTGGCCCACAGGGGAAGTCCTCTCCCCTGTGGGCCTTTTTTTATTCATCCCTGAATAAGAAACCATCAAGGAGGATGGAGTTTACGGCCAAATGGTGGAAGCATGAAGGCACGTGCGTTTTTGTTGGTTTTTGTTTTGGCATTAGCACCTTATCTATCTACAATCAATGTCGCTGAAGCTTCAACTTCAGGTCGTGCAATGGCTTGCAGCGGAACTGTTTGTCTTAACGAAGCTTTGCCAGACCCAGCAGGTTATGATAATGCTACATGGCCAAATGGAGAATGGATGGAGATTTACAACTCGGGAACCACTCCAGTTGATGTTCTAAATTGGAAATTAGTAAACAAAGCTAGTAAAACTCTAGATTTTGATTCGTCCTCAATAGTTGGTTTCCAAGCTGGTAACTCAAGCACATGGACAATTCAACCGGGCGACTACATGGTAATTGCAAGAAATGGATACAGTAATTTTTACTTGGCCAATTCATATGATTACATAACCATGGAAGATGCTTCTGGAAATGTATTAGACCAGGCATCTTGGAA
>QQSA01000006.1:11478-15233 GCA_003602535.1 Candidatus Poseidoniales archaeon | reverse complement strand
TCTACTGCACCAGTTGCTTCTGATTTGAAAATCAATGAAGTAATGGCAAATCCATGGCCATCTGATGACAATGCTTCTTGGCCAGGAGGAGAATGGTTTGAAATTTGGAATTCAGGTCAATCTGACATCGATCTAACTGGCTGGTATGTAGAGGATGCTGCTGGAAATTCTATCCCATTCAATGAGAGCCACCTTATTGGGTCATCAATTATTGGTGCAGATGAATATCGTATTATTGCAATTAACTCATCCAACGGACGGAGTGTTCTGAACAATGGTGCTGAGACTCTGATGCTTTATTGGCCAAATGGTACACAAGCTCAAATGATATCTTGGAGCAATAATGTTGCAGGTTTCTCTCTTTCACAGCAGCCAGATAATTCTTGGTCATATTCGTCATACCCAACCCCAGGGACTGCAAACCCTCCAGAGTGGGATTCAATTGTAGCAGGAGCATCCCCCGTCAGAATTTCTGAGGTATTAGTCAACTCTACCACGGATGGGGCTCCATTGCCAGATGGTGAATGGTTAGAATTACATAATCTTGGAAACAGCGACATCGATTTGACTGGCTGGATGCTAAAAGATGGAATGGGCAATATTACCCACATCGACACGCATAATTTAGTTCAAAATATGTCACAACCAGGTAACTTAATCTCAGCAGATGGCAGAAGACTTGTACAATTCACTATGGGTACAGAATTATGGGATTATTACAATCAAGTAATGCTGATTGATGATTTGGGGACTGTAGTTCACAAATCGTGGTGGAATAATGATCCAGGACTGAATGTTTCGCTGATTGAAGCGGAGGATCCAATGCAACCTTGGGTTCCTGCTAGTTGGCCTACACCTGGACAACCAGAACCAGGAACTGTAACAATAATTGGAGATATAGCATTTAACGAAATTTTGCCTGATGCTGTTGGTGATGACACATTAAGTTGGCCAAACGGGGAATGGATTGAGTTGATTAACAATGGAACTCAAACTATTGATATTGCTAACTGGCATTTCACTTCTGGTTCTCGAAATTTCAACATTAATGAGTACCAGATGCCACTAAAATCTGATACAATGGTTAACCCTGGAGAAATAGTACTGGTTGCAATCAATGGTAGCCAGGGATTCTATCTAAAGAATTCAATCGACACTGTAGAGTTGAGAGATTCTACTAACCAAATAATCTCATCTTTGACATATGAATCTAGTACTGAAGGTGAATCAAACTGGTATTGGAATGGAAATTGGACTCAAGCACCATGGATAACACCAGGTGCTGCTAATCCTCAAACTTCACCTTATACAGGAGACGATTCAATCGAGATCACTGAGATTCTAGCACACTGCTCAGATGATAGTATCACGCCCCTTGATGATTGGATTGAAGTTCTGAATAATGGAACTGCAATGATCGATCTAAATGCATGGAGGATTACCTCAGACGATGGAGATTTATTCCACATGCGTGACGACAGATTGTGGAATTCATCAAGCATGATTATTGCCCCTGATGAGAGATTTGTATTTACTACACCTAACTGGTTCATCAGTGGACTTGGAGGCTCTGTGACATTAGAAGATCCTGATGGAAATGAAGTTGACAGAGTAGACTGGACCATTACCACTGATTGTAAAACCATGAATAGTGAAGGACAAGCATTGCCTTGGCCAACTCCTGGAGAGCCAGAGCCGGATATTTCCAATCTAACAAACCCTGAAGATTTGATTTTCAGCAGATTTATGTTTGAAGAAAAGAGTCAAACCACCAATGATGAATTCTTTGAAATCAGTAACACAGGAAATAACACTGCATTACTATCAGGTTGGTCTATACGTAAAACAACAACAAGTGGTTCCAGTTTCAATGGAACATTCACTTCGGGACAAATTGCGTCTGGCGAGTCGGTAATCATCAGCCCAGATGCAAACTCAGTAAAGGCAACAGGTGCAACAACTGTTCTAGATGCAGATGATGTAATGGATTACGCTATTTGGATGCCGAATGCAGGAGCAATGATGCAACTTGTTGCACCAGATGGAACCATTGCTGACACTTTTGTTTATGGTAATGGACCAACATCAGGCGTGGGTTGGAGTGGACCCGCAATCGGAGTTCCAGTAACATTGGTCGATAGAATTCTTTACCTCAGAGGAGATGGATGTGGGGACATGCAAGATGAGGATACATCTGGTGATTGGGAGATGCGTTGGTCGGTAGCTGGCGCCAGTCATTTCTGTGGCATTAACACATTCAGTGATGATACATCTGTCATTCCATTGATTGGACCTGATCATGGATTAAACGAAGTCATAACTATGCTTAATGAAGCAAACGATTCAATACATTTGCATGTTTATCAGCTACATCATGTTAATCTTGCAATGGCACTTATTGAGGCGCAACAAAGAAGTGTTGATGTAACTGTAGTAATCCATGAGCCAGAGAGTTGGTGGGATGGCTATACTACTGGACAAAGTCTTGGTATTGCATGGGAATTAGAGAATGCAGGAATAGATGTTCTTCAATTTTCATCTTCATCCACCTCACCTTACCAGTACATACACTCTAAGGTAGCAGTCATCGATGCGCAAAAGGTGTGGATTGGATCTGGAAATTGGAAAGAATCTACAATGCCAAATGATGGTAGTGGAAACCGAGATTGGGGAGCAATAGTCGACAGTTCAGATTTGGCATCCATCGTTTTAGAAAGAATGGCCTTTGATGAGGACGCTAGTCAGTTACATGTCGAAGATTCAACATATTCTGAGCCTGCTGCAGAATCATATGACCCACCGGTAAAATACGTACCAGGAGGGTCGGTTTCACCAATTGTTGGACCAATCGATGGCGAATTACTGACATGCCCTGATGATTGTATGCTTGGCCTTGCAGATTTCATTGATTCTGCAGATTCGGAAATTCTTCTTTCACTGCAATATTTCGAAATGGATTGGTATTGGGGATGGCAACAAAACCCACTATTGGATTCGCTTGAAGATGCCGCAGCAAGAGGAGTTTCTATTCGATTGGCAATCAACCAACATTATGTCAGTGAAAACCCAGGAATTAGAGAGGCTGTAAATGAACTAAACAACTGGCAAGGAGATGTTGAAGCAATTTTGATGAGTGAGAATGAAACTGTCAATAAATTGCATAACAAAGGTGTAATTATCGATGGTGAAAGTGTATTAATTTCTAGTATCAATTGGGGAGATAACTCAATTCTTAGAAATCGCGAGATGGGGCTGATTATTCATTCCCAACAAGTAACTGCGCCATTTTTGGAATCATTCTGGGAAGATTGGAATCGACTTGACAACACAACAGATAGTGACATAGACGGTATACCAGATTATTGGGAAGTAACCTACAATCTGTCACGAACAGACCAAGATGCAAATCTCGATCCTGATGGTGATGGAATATCAAATATTGGCGAAATATCCTATGGTTCAAATCCATTCTCAAATGACACTGATGGAGATTGCATAAGTGATGGAGATGAAATCCTTTGGGCATCTAGCAACTCAAATGTCAGTGCAGGAGATGCCCTCACACTTATCGATGCAGATTTTGACGGAGTCGATGACTATGAAACGATAGGATGTATTCCATCTGGCGACAATGTGAATAATAATTCAGGTAATGACAATAATTCAGGAAATAGTTCAGATAACAATACGGTATCAAATCCAGATGATTTGGATGAAGATGGCGTTCCTAATGATGAAGATGAGTGCCCAGGTAC
>QQSA01000006.1:0-11465 GCA_003602535.1 Candidatus Poseidoniales archaeon | reverse complement strand
GAGACTGATACTCAAGGTTGTTCTGTTGATCAAGACAAGAATGATCTTGATGGAGATGGCGTTCCTAATGATGAAGATGAATGTCCAGGTACAGAACCTGGAGCATTTACTGACAAACAAGGTTGCTCAGATAAACAAATTAAAGAACAAAATAACAAGCAATCTAACCAAGATGAAAGCAGTGCTGGAATGACTTTCATGATTATACTCATCGTTGGAGGACTACTTGTCCTAATTGGTGCTGGGATTGTACTTCTTACAAGGGATAAGGATTCTGAAGTTAATGTCGCAACTATCAATCCAGCTGTCGAAGTCAATGATGCCAAAAATTGGGAAATGCCAGTATTAGATGGATCTGCTGAAAACACTGCTACCAATGAGAAAACGAATGGAAAGTTCCCAGGATGGAGCGAGGAACAGATTCAGAAATATTTGGACTCAGGTTGGTCTGAAGAACAATTAGAAGAGTGGTATCAGCAACAAGTTGCCGACAACTCCGCAGAAGATTGACAAGGGAGTGCCCTAATCGGTGCATGAGGCAGATGAATTTTCGAAGCACTAATCCGGCCCTGAACCCGCAATATTTCCAAGGTGGTATTGCTACTGAAAGAATGACCTTAGATGGTACGATCAACAAAACTCTAGTTCTTCTAGGGATGGTCTCCATCTCTGCACTAGGAACCTATGCATTGAGTATGGAGAGACCAGAGTTATCGATGGTTTTGGGAATGGGAGGAGCGATTGGAGGAGTAATTATGGCTCTTATCATATTCATGTCAAGACCACAGCAGCCACAGGTTTTGATGGGCATTTATGCACTTCTGGAAGGACTCTTTATCGGTTCATTTTCCTTCATGGTAGAACATTATTACCTCGGAGGAAGCGAAGGCATTGTACTGCAGGCATTAGTTGGTACAGTTGCAGTATTCGTCACTATGCTAGCATTGTATCGTGCAAGAATAATCAAGCCTACTGAAAAATTCATTCTTGTAGTGTCTTCCATGGCAGGTGCTATCATGATAGTTTACTTGTTCAACTTCATACTAGGTTTCATGGGAGCAAGTATTCCATTCTTACACAGTAGTGGGCCAATTGGTATTTTGATCAGTTTAGTCTTCGTAGGAGTTGCTGCACTATTCCTGATTTTGGACTTTGGTATGATCGAAAACGGAATCAAGCATGGAGCACCAAAAAATATGGAATGGTACGGAGCATTCGGACTAACAGTAACCCTGATTTGGTTATACTTTGAAATGCTTAAATTGATTGCAAAGTTACGTGATTAAGATGGCTAGAAAACTCGAAATTTGCGACCTAGCAGATTGGCGAGCAGGTGGCGAAAGAAGAGAACATTTTGTCAAACAAATGGGTGAAGCCTTGCAAGACATTGGGTTCTTCGCCCTTACAGGTCATGGAATTGATGTTGAATCAATCAAAGAATCATATTCCGTTGCCGAGAAATTCTTTCAACTTCCACAAGACGAAAAATCTCGATATGAGCAAGCAGAGTTATTTCGACAGAGGGGCTATACCCCCTATGGAGTAGAACATGCTAAGGATAACCCTGCGCCAGATTTGAAAGAATTCTGGCAGACTGGTAGAACCATTGACGATCCTAATTTTCACAAGAATATCTGGCCTGAAAAACCTGAAGATTTTGAAAATGCAATAGATGGTCTTTACATTGCAATGGAATCCATGAGTTCTGAATTACTTTCTGCTGCATCACTTTATCTTAACAAGCCAGAAAATTGGCTCCCTGATATGGCAATGAATGGTAATACAATTCTGCGGGTAATACATTATCCAGCTCTAGGAAAGAATTCGCCTGAGGGAGCGGTTAGGAGTGCGCAACACGAGGACATCAATCTCATCACACTACTAGTTGGCGCAACTGCAGATGGACTGCAGGTAATGGATCATGACGGTTCTTGGATAGAAGTTGAAGGAAACCATGACCACATAATTGTCGATAGTGGGGATATGTTACAAAACCTCACAAATGGACTTTTCAAATCGACAACACACAGAGTAATCAATCCTCCAGATGCGACATCTGACAGATATTCTATGCCGATGTTCGTACACCCTAGAAACGATGTTGACTTGACTCCGCTTGCAGAATTTGTAGAATTGACTGGTGGTGAAGTCCTGTATGATTCGATTAATGCGGGAGATTACCTCCATCAAAGATTGGTCGAAATCGGATTAGCATCCTAAGGTGTTCCAAATGAGAACAATGCCCGAAATACTCGCTGTAAAGCGTGATGGAGGAGAATTGTATTCTGATGATTTCAGATTCATTTGTAGCAACATTGAGAAAATCCCTAGAGAACAATTAGGCGCATTTTTGATGGCTTGCCAAATCAATGGTATGTCTACTGAAGAAACAAGTCTACTAACCAAAGAAATGTTAAACGCCGGAGAGAAAATGCCAGTAAATCAATCCCGTGTAGACAAACATTCGACTGGTGGAGTTGGCGACAAAATGAGTATCATTCTTGCTCCGGCTTTACGTGCATCAGGTGCAATAGTTCCAATGCTTGCAGGAAGAGGACTAGCACACACAGGAGGCACCATTGACAAGTTGGAATCTATTCCTGGATTCAATACGGGTCTAAGTCTAGATGAAATGCTGCAAAACCCATGTTTCATCTCACGCCAAACCGAAGATATTGCACCTGCTGACAGAATCTTATATTCCATCAGAGACATCACTGCAACTGTCCCCCAAATAGGACTCATAACTGCATCAATAATCTCCAAAAAAGCCGCTGAAGGATTGGAGAAGTTAGTGCTGGATGTGAAATGTGGCAAAGCAGCATTCATGAAAAATCAAGACGATGCAGTGGCATTAGCTAAATCGATGGTTAGAACAGGGACCGATCTTGGAATGGAAGTTACTGCTCAAGTTACTGAAATGGATAACCCAATTGGGATGATGTTTGGTAACAGCCATGAGATTGTAGAATGCATAGACTGCTTGAAGGGTAATGGACCTGAAGATACAATGGAATTAGTTTACAGTCAAGCAGATGCATTAGGATATGATATTCGTAATTCTATCAGAGACGGTTCTGCTCTTGAAGAATTCAAGAAAATGTGTGTCAGGCAGGGAGTGGATTCAGAAGTAATCGAAAGTCTGGTCAAAAACCCATGGAATGTTTTGCCTAGAGCAAATAAAACCATTGAAATCACTGCTAAATCCTCAGGATACATTGCAACAATTGACGCTTTAGCGATAGGTGAAGCATTGTGTAATTTGGGCGCAGGACGCACTGGAGATAAATTTGAAATTGATCACGGCATTGGAGCCGAGCTGATCAAAACCATCGGTGATCCTATCGAGTCAGGAGAGGCATGGGTAAGGTTTGATGTTAATTCTGAACTCGATGAAAGTATAATCAATTCAATCGAAGAATCGATCGAAATTTCTGAGAATGAAGTTAAGAAGATAGGTCGTATTTTACAAATTATCTCAATCTAAAGAATGCATTTTTGATGGAAGCCGTCATATAGGAAATGCATTTCGGCAATGTTGCCGTTTTAGCTTAGCTGGTGGAGCGTGGGACTGTTAATCCCAAGGTCGTGGGTTCGAACCCCACAAACGGCGCTCTCCTACAAAAAGACTCACTGCGTTCGATAAATGTGTGAGTATTTTGGCCAAAAATGGCCAATTTTAGGCCCTTTTTTTGGGGTCAAAAATCAATTGGCACCCACCCCAAAAATAAGGCTAAATAATAGGCAAAAAGTGAGTGTTTTATGGGCTCTGATTCTAACAAGAATATTCTCCTTCAAATCTTCGAAAATTTTAGGGCTTCAATATTGCTGTTGTCAATGATTCTCATTGTATGGGTGCTTACAGAAAATACCGTGTGGTTTTCAGAGTTCATGGCTGAGAGAGAGGGTGATTATGATGCGATTACAAACTTTTCATTATTCGAAATTGTCTTTGGAAGTGCAATTATCGTTAGCATTCTCGATATTCGTGCTTGGTTCAAGAAGAGTGATGAAGAAGAATAGTCAAGTCCTACGATTAATCTCTCTACCAATCCAAAATGCAGGGCTAATTACTGGCACCCACGGAGAGTCTGAAGATGCTGCATCTCCTACTTTGTCAATTACAGTTTCACCAATCTGCCAAAACCAGTAGAGACAGGCAGCAGCAAGTAAAGCACCGCCACCAACTGCAACTATTCCTAGACTAGACAGTATTGCAGCCGCTTCTGTTGCTTCTGCAAGTGGCTTACCGATGTTCTCCCTTTCCCATGCACCCACCCTAAAATAAGGCTAAATATTAGGCGAAAAGTGAGCAATTATGAGCAAACAACCAAGCATGTTTGAACTATTCATTTCTAGGGTATTCATCTATGCCATAATGTTTGGATTGGTAGGTTGGTTGTTGGATTACAACTACTTAGAATACCCGTACTTCTATGTATTATTCTCACTCTTTGTAGTCGGGGGATCTTATTTTGACTACAAACAAAAGAAATTCTATGAAGAAGAATAAGTCTTCATTAACTTCAATATTAGAAAAGTCTAGAAATTGCTAAATTCCGGGATTTTTATTATAAGTCAGATGTCGATACCATATTTAGTGAGCAGCATGATAAACCAATTGATGATGTTAATTTACTCGATGCTTGAAACAGTTACAATGAACGACTCAGGTTCAATATTAGATATGTTATTTGGGATGTTTTATCTTACTTTAGGAGGAGCATTACTTCTAGTGGCAAATATCATTCGAATAATTCTAATTTTATTGGGTTGGGACCCAGTACCTGTACCATGGATTTGAGATATGTGTTTGGTAATGGTTGGTGTTAATATTAAATACAGCACTGATAATCATCTTTCATGTCAAAACATTTAATCAGAACTTTTGCCGTTTCTGCAACCTTGATTCTTGTATCTCTTTTATCAATTATCGAGATTCCGAATGCGGAAGCATATGGAAATGAAACTATACAAGTTAATATCGATGGAGGTTCAACATACTTTGAGTATGGCGAAGATACTTCATTTACAATTATTCTTGGCGATTTAGATACATCAGTCAATTATGATTTGGAATGGCGACTCTGTGAATACCAAGGAAATCTAGATGGAGATTGGGTAGATGGTGATTGTTATACTATTCAATTATACCAAGAATATGAAAATGCAAATAATGACTGGATGATGGCACAGGAAACACTTGGTGGGTCGGTTACTGCAACGGGTTCAACGACAGCTTCTTCTACAGTAAATATTCCAGTAATGTGGGATTTGGGAATAACTGATGTCAATGGAGATAACGTTGAAACACCTGCTCTTCAAAATGGAGCAGATTACTACATCGGAGTAATGTTGACAATCAATGGTGTCTCAATCGAATCTGGTGAATCAAATCCATTCGCATATGGGCACAGTGGCTGGACACAAGTCAACTATGGAACCAGTGGAAACATATTGGAAAATATGGACTATTCATTCTCCATTATGCCGAGATACTTGTTCTCTACAAACTTGGTTCAATCGATGGTAAATTGGGAAATAACTGATGATGCTACATCATTAGTGGTTGATTCAGATAGTTATGACCCATCAATTGGACCACAACAATCGTCTTCTGGAATGCATACTACCACTGTTCCATCCAGTAATCTGCCTGTCGGAGATTACACATTGGATATTTGGATTGAAGTTGATGGAAATGATCCGGGAATAACTGATGTCAATGGAGATAACGTTGAAACACCTGCTCTTCAAAATGGAGCAGATTACTACATCGGAGTAATGTTGACAATCAATGGTGTCTCAATCGAATCTGGTGAATCAAATCCATTCGCATATGGGCACAATGGATATACACAAGTCAACTATGGAACCAGTGGAAACATATTGGAAAATATGGACTATTCATTCTCCATTATGCCGAGATACTTGTTCTCTACAAACTTGGTTCAATCGATGGTAAATTGGGAAATAACTGATGATGCTACATCATTAGTGGTTGATTCAGATAGTTATGACCCATCAATTGGACCACAACAATCGTCTTCTGGAATGCATACTACCACTGTTCCATCCAGTAATCTGCCTGTCGGAGATTACACATTGGATATTTGGATTGAAGTTGATGGAAATGATCCACCTACAACTGTTCTAGAACAAGGAGGTCACACTAATGATTATGCTGAAAGTGTGATAGAAAGCCACAGCTTCTCTGTTATTGACCCAGCGTTTGGAACTATGGCATCATTCTCGCCTAGCCAGCCAACTATTACTTTGCAAACAGAGGGTTGGGCAACTATTGTTTCAAGTGTTGATCAATTAAACAATGGGGATTTACACAAGTTAGAGTGGACAATTTATGAGCAAAATACTCCAAATGTAGCAATACACTCTGACATGGTACAATGGGTTGCGCCACCATCTACTAATTCGATTACCACACACAGTAATTTGCTAACTGAAACTGGAACGCTTTGTTTCAGTGCTGAACTATATGTTGGTAATAATGGCCCCGTAGATACTCAGACCGATTGCTGGACTCAAACAGCAATTTCTCCAAATGCAGATACAGATGGCGATGGAGTTGCTGATATTCAGGATCATTGCCCATTAGATTCTTTCCAGAATGATAATGATAACGACGGATGTGATGATCCTGTCGATTCAGATAATGATGGTTTACCGGATTGGTGGGAAGCTCTGAACAACTTGGATCCTTATGACTCAAGTGGAGTAAACGGAGCATCTGGAGACCCAGATAATGATGCACTGGATAATCTTGGAGAGTACATGACTACAAGTGACCCTAATAACCCAGATACAGATCAAGATCTGATATATGACGGTCTTGATCAGTGTGTTATGACTCCAGGATTTGGGCCAGATGGATGCCCTATTGGTAACAGCCCTCCTACTTGTGACATTTTCTATTCGCTAGAGGCAGATGGTATGAATGCACAAGGAAGCGCTGCTATTCCAAGCATACTCCCTGGTTCGGCATCAGAGACAATTGAATTGCCAGAAGGAGAATACTATATCATTGCAGTTTGCGAAGATCCTGACGGAGACATGGTTTCGATTTCATTTAACAATCAACCAGTAGTCAATGGAGTATCAACAGTTACTGCAGGAATTTTAGTTGAAGTCGATGAGGATTCATCAAGTTCTCAAACTGTAACAATTGATTGGGGAGATGGTACTGTAAACCTACAAACATCCATTACTCTAGAAATTGAAGAAGACGATTCAAGTTCCTCATCTTCAATACCAGGATTTGGTATAATTATTACAACGATAGGAATGATAAGTGCTGCAATTCTTCTGCGAAAAGAAGAATGATGACCAAATTATTGAGTTTGAATCAGTACTTGATCTGGCAGGCTCCAGAACCAATACTCAATACCCCACCAATAATGGCCAAGTAAAAGGAAAACCCTGGTCCATTACTGATTTCCTCCAATTCTTCAATCTGAGGGAACATGGTCAACCAAATAATTACCCCAACAATTGCAATGACACCACCGGCGAACGCAGCAATCATTCCAATATTGGATTGGAAAACACCAAAATTATTCAAGCAGATTAGAACTAATGAACCAATTAGAACTGAGACTGAAATCCAAAGCAAAACCAAACCAGTGGTACCTGCAGAATCCATGTCTGAGCATTCATCGCCGCCACAGTCTTGTTCATTATCATACTGATTACCGTCATCTTTCCAATCATTATCATACTCGGTTAATCCAAAATTTATTTGTTTACCTATCTCGTCTATGTCATCTTCGTATACCATCCACGAATTGGTGAACATTGAGATAAACACCAGTGTAATTGCGCCAACGGTGAGACCCATAGCAACCCAATTTAGTACACTTGGACCATCCTTCAATTGAGGTAACATCATTCCGCTCATTTGTGAGTTCATAGGAGTTGCAGGCACCATTCCGCCCATTGGTGAGTTCATAGGAGTTGCAGGCATCATTCCGCCCATAGGAGCCGCCATTGTTTGTGGAGCATTATCGGGAGAATATCCCATTGTTGTAAGATCATCTTGTGGAGGATAAGCCATCTGATTTGTTTGTTGATGTGCTGGCAAGAAACCCGGGAATTGCTGCTGTGTGAAGTGTTGAGCTTGCTCCGGTGAGTAACCTTGAGAAATCAAATTGTTGTAGTAATCATGAGGGTTTGTCATGTTGTTTGCTAATCAATTAACGATATAAGTTGATATCCTTCACATCGATTAAAAATCAGTTAGGCTTCATTTTTCCTAAACAATTACGTAAGCACATCTCTAAATCCGAATGTGTGAATTCAAATCCAGATTCAATCAAACGCTTTGGTCTAACATCTTGTCCTTCAAGAACGAGTTTCTTACCCATTTCTCCGAATAATAACTTAATCACGAAGCCAGGTAAAGGCATGAAACCAGGTCGGCGTAAAACTCTGCCTAATACTCTAGCAAATTGTTTTTGAGAAACAGGATTTGGAGCGGTTAAATTGTAAGCACCTTCACATGATTGATTCATCATGAGATGATGAATTGCATACACTTCATCGTCAAGTGAAATCCAAGATTGCATTTGCCTACCGCCACCAACTGGTCCACCAGCACCTAACTTAGCAGGTAGGAGTAACTTAGCCAATGCACCACCTAGAGGTGAAACCACAATCCCTGTTCGCAGATACAAAACTCGTATTCCTGCATCGCTTGCAGCTGTTGATGCTTGTTCCCATTCGCCACATATTTCCGCTAAGAAATCATCTCCTGCTTCTGAAGATTCATCAAGAACTTCTGTGCCACGGTTCCCATAAAAACCAACTGCTGAACCGCACATGAACGTTTTTGGAGGACTATCCAAATTAGCAATCAATGATGATAAATTCATTGTTGGAATAACCCGACTATCTCTAATTAGTTTCTTTCTTTTCTTCGACCATCTCTTGTCACCAATACCGGCACCTGCCAGATGAATGATGGTATCAAAACCATTCATATCACCATCGATAATATCTCCGGTCAAATCGTTCCAAACCACAACTTGATCCTGATTAACATCTGATGGCAACTTGGTATTTGGGCGTAATAAACGGTGTACTTCGTGCCCTGCTGTTTCAAGGAAAGCGCACAATTGTAATCCGATCATACCTGTCGAACCAGAGACTAGAATTTTCTGCCGAGGAAGTTTTGCAGTAGCTTGTATTTGTTTGAGATCATTAGTTAATCTCGTGCTCCTGTAGTTAAACATTTGACGCATTCTAGGAAGTACTGTCATTCTGGCAGACCAACCGGTGAGAATATGAAATGGAAGGCGATATTCTACATTATCGACTATCGAAGTAACATTATCTGAAACTGAATCGAATTTGTGAACATGATTCCATGCTCCGAATGGTCCTTTCATCATTCTGTCAGCGAATGATTCACCAGGAACTACACTGTGGTGTTTGGCAATCCAAGTCTGCTTAATAGGGCCAATTCCAACTTTGAAAATCGTCTCATCGCCGTCTACTAATCGGCCTGCATTTAGAGGCCTAATCCCTTCCCATTCAGGCATTATCCTACGAAATGCGCCTAGGCTATTGTACCAATCCCAAACTTCTTTTTTTGTAGCGCTATGCTCGGCTTGGTGTGTAAAAAATGGCAAATCAATTCCTCCTTTCAAATTGTATTTTGACTGGATTTTGTTCTTGCTCAAACAATTTTTTCTGTTTGGTTAACGAATCAGAATATGTCTTTACATAACCACTAGTTTTGAATTTTCTTTTCGTAGAATCTGAAGTCATGCATCTTATTTTACCATATACTGCCCTCTCAGTCCAACCACGATCGAACTTACCTAATACCCAGCCTATTCCTGTGTAGGTATTTGGATCTCTTCCATCCAAAGCCCATTTATCATTCAATGCAACCATGTATTCCATTGCTATTTCTGGTGATGGAGTCCATTCGAGTATTTTCTTACCCCAAAGCATTCGTAAGTAATTGTGAATGATTCCATCTGATTTTAATTGACGCTGAGCTGCATTCCATAATTCATCATGTGTTTCTGCGTTTTCAAACTCCTCGAATGTGTAAAGATAAGGACGGGGATCATTTTGATGCTCTCTCAGGGTTTGTTGAGCCCATTCAGGTATCGATTCAAACTTGTGATGATTAATCACATTGGAACAGTGAATGAAACCAAGGTCTCTCCAGGTGATAATTTGATCCAAAAAGGACTCAACATCCGAGGGTAGGCCCCACCAGCCGGCTCTACGTCCATTATTTGGAAGATTAATGCAGGAGACATCCCAATCATGCATTTCGAATATGTCATTCAAAATCTTGTGTGTGCTAATATGTCCAAAATGAAGATACGGTGAAAGTCCACTAGAACCATTCAATTCAGGCTGATTTCGATTTTCAGCATAGTTGTTCAATCCGGATTCCATGAATTCTTTCCATCTGATGTTTGCAGATTCTGAACCTCCCGTCATATGCTGAACCGGAGGAACATCGTGGTCAATTACCAACTTAGACAGAGCATTTATTCCAATGTCCTTCCTCTCACATATTCTCCAAATGAATTCATAGGGAGTTATAGGTGTGTCACTTTCCTTGAAAATTCTTTCAACTACATCATCTGAAAGTGAAGGCAAATCGCCAGCTAAAGTGATGGGATTAGGGTGTGGGAATTCCATCATATGGTTGATGATGGTTTTGTGTAGATGTCTTCTGAGAGAATATGCAGTGGTGAAATTACGATTCTGACCACGCATTGAAATGAATCCATTTGAATCAACACAATGCACATCACATTTACCAATTGAGATTGCAATTTCTAAAACTCTTCTTGGATGATATACAGGGAAATCATCGATTACCATTACATCGGCATATTCCATCCACTTTTCGAGAAGACCTCTTGCTTCACCTGGTCTTGTTTCGACATAAGGCATGTAAGTTATTGGAGATTCTTCGAAAGCGTTTTTATTGCACATCATGCCTTGAATCACGAATGTGTGTGAGCGATCATTCGCCCATCTGTGAGCTATTGCCAAAGGCTCAACAACCACCAAGGGTAAATTGCGTTCTTTCGACAAATTTATCGCATGTTCTAATCCATGATTCCATTCAGATCGGCGAGCAGAAATCATCCAATACACTACACAATTTCCCGGACTAGAATCCGAGTTTATGATGCGTAATCTAGAGTCTGGTATCATGTTTTCACCTATGCTATATTTTCAGAATGCTTGTTAACACTGTAAACGTAATATGATTCGCCTATTTTTGAGAGAGGCTTGGAGGATTTTATTGACATTCTTAATCCGCTCAATGCTTCAATCGAAAGGTTGTGCATTGTGTCAGAAACCCATTCGAGATTCTTTAATTCATTCAAAGAAAACCATCGACAGTCGCTAATCTCGTCCGTGTCAATAACTCCAGTATCAGTTGTTACATGGACATCATAGCAGATGAA
>QQSA01000059.1 GCA_003602535.1 Candidatus Poseidoniales archaeon | reverse complement strand
AAAAAGCCAATCCTGCAACTAATAAATTCAAACTCCAAGCATGTTGTTTCAACCAAGCAGAGTCGTTGGAAGCATAGACTGTTAGGGACAATATAGCCAAATATCCAGAAGCTCCTCCGTGGCCAACACTAGCATACATTCCTGCAATCAATGAAAGAGCAAGTAAGAGAAAGAACCCCCCCAAAACCACTTCCATATGTTAATCGAAGTGAAACTAGACAAATATTTTGTTGCTAAAACAATCTAAATCCCATTATTCCAAAACAGGTAAACAACAAACAAAAACATGGAAAGAAGTAAAATTTCTTCTTTTAGTTTGATCGGATCTTTCTGCCCCTTTCCCTGAGACGCCCCCTCATTTCTCCTTTTCCAATTAATCAATTCTTCTTGTGTAACAGGCAGGTGGCTGCCTAAAGACCCCCTTTCTTCAACAACTTCTTCATCCTCTCCGCCTTCTGACGTTTTACGATATATTCGTCTTTTAACAAATTTCCAAATTTTCCTGACTATCAAGTATGATGGAATTCCTATAAAAATAACAATAGTTGCAACAAAAACAAACATCTCTTCATCCGTGCAACAATCCAATTCAAGTCCAACCATCCCCCCCTCGTCACAAACCCCATCATCATCATGATCCTTACAATCACTATCACTGGATAAAGCCACAACATTTCCAGCGGCTCCGTATTCGTCCGTTATTGGATTATTTTGGTAATCTTCAGTAAAATTTTGATCAACATCATCTAATGTGCTTGTGAGAATTATCAACCACAACAATGCGACAAAGGTTCTCTTCATCAAACAAGGTTTGTACTTTCATTTAATAAGAAAAACCCCGGATTCAATATATTTGATAAATCATTCAACCTCCAAAGATGCTTTACATAACGGGTTGAAAGACAACAACATCGGAATGCTGTTGTGCCGATAGTAGAAAAAAAATCACAACAACCAACCACACACAGAGGGGGAAACGGGATTGGAATTAATCACAGTCGCAGCAATAATTTCTCTACTATCTGTTGCATTGATATTTAGCCCATTGGGGCTTGGTGGGGGTGTACTTTATGTTCCAATTTTTTACTACATGTTGGATTGGCAAATGCAAGAAGCAGTTACTGGATCACTAACACTGGTCTTAATGGTTTCATTAGGAAGCAGTTTAGCACATTCTAAAGCAGGTTATGCAGATAAAGACGCAGCAAACCTGGGTCGTATGACCGCTATCCCGGCAGCAATAATCGGTACAATACTCTCTGGAGTTTTCATTTCACTATTAGGAGATATAATTATCAAAATACTCGCAACTATAATTTTGATTTTCGTTCTTGAAAGAACAATCACTAGAATGAGAACTCAAACGATAGAATCGGATGAGGTGGAACTTTCAGAACACAAAACAAAATATCTCGTCGGGACCTCGTTTGCTGGACTATCTTCCGGCATTCTTGGCATAGGGGGTGGCGCAATACTCGTAACAACCAACCGTTCAATCCTTCGAATGGATGCGCACAAAGCAGCAGGAACGAGCTTCATGGTGGCGGCAACAATAGTCCCGGTTGCATTGATCAGCCATATCATTCTTGACGGAGTTGTCGGCAATCTCATTGATAGAATTGGTATTTTGCCAATACTAGCAATACCTCCAGCCGCGTTTATTTCAGCATTTATTGGTGCTAAATATGCGATAAGCCACCTATCGAAAAAGACGGTAACAATTGTATTCATATGTGCAATATCTGCAAGTTTACTAAGATACTTTATTGATTTTGTAAGTTGAATTACCGAGAACATCAAGAATAACCACACTATGGTGATTTTATGGGCGAAAAACCGTACTTTGTCAAACTCGCCCAAGCAATTGAAATTTGCAACCGGACAACCCTTCAACCAATCGTTGAACGCGTGCCCCTTGACGAGTGTCACAACCGCATCTTAGCTACAGATTTACCATCGTTAGTTAACGATCCACCATTTGACAATTCAGCAATGGATGGGTTTGCTATGAGGCATATAGACACCAGAAATCCTCCAACTAATCTCAAGATTATAGGGACAATTCAGGCTGCAGGCCAAGAAGAAAACATCGAAGTAAAAAAAGGCCAAGCTGTTAGAATTATGACAGGAGCTCCTATGCCAAAAGGCGCTGACTCAATTCTACAAGTCGAACTTACTTCCACAACTAACGACACAGTCACTCTTAGTCAAGAAGGAATGAAACACTTCATTCGTAAAACTGGAGAAAATTTGAGAAAAGGAGAAACAGCACTCAAGGCTGGCACATACCTTACCCCTGCAAAACTTGGGCTATGTGCAACGATGGGATATCCTTCATTACCAGTTGTCAAAAAACTGAAGGTTGCAATTATTTCTACTGGTGACGAACTTAAACAACCAGGGGTAGAGTTACAACGAGGAGAGATTTACGAATCCAATTCATTTGGCCTTTCAGGACTTGTGAAGTGGCTCGGACACCAACCAACAAGGCTGCAATGTGTTGGAGATACCATCGACGACCTGCGAAATATTTTGAATTCTGCATCAACAGAATATGATCTAATTTTAACCAGCGGCGGGGTGTCGATGGGAGAATGGGATTTGGTTAGGAAAATCATGGAAGAGGAAGGAGACATTCATTTTTGGAGAATTAAACTTCGCCCAGGATCACCTCCATTGTTCGGGCTTTGGAAAGACACCCCAATATTCGGATTACCTGGCAACCCCGTAAGCTCTCATGTCGTTTTCAGAATGCTGGTTGCACCATGGATTCGAAATACAACATCTGCAGATGGCCCAATAGAGAACAGGGCTCGTGCAGTATTAGCAACGGATGTAAAATCAACCAAAGATTGTCTTACCTTACGCAGAGTATCAATAGAATTGGGCAATGAAGGATACATTGCACATCAAAAGATTCACCAAGGCTCAGGAAACCTGGCAAGTGTTGCGTTTAGCGAGGGACTTGTAATACTACAACCTGGACAAAAATATTCGATAGGCGACGTTGTCGAAGTCTTACTAATCTAGGTGATTTAATGAATGTAGAACAAGAAACCGAATTAATAGAGGTTTTAGCTTCTAAATTCCCTAATTCAAAACGCAATAAATTACGAAAAATGCTAACCGAAGGAAGGGCCTCAGTCGACGGTAAAGTAATCCACAAAGCCAAATTTATTGTTCAACCGGGAAGCGTTGTAAAAATATCTAACAGAGAATCAGCCGCAAAAAAATCACCCCCGCCAGCCCCTAAAAAACAACATCTAAGAATTAAGATCCTATTCGAGGACGATCACATTTTGGTTGTAAATAAACAAGCAGGACTTCTTTCTGTGGCAACAGATAAAATGGAGCCCGACACACTCCATTCAAGGGTTGTCGATTATCTAAGAATTGAAAACGAAAAGAATTGGGCCTTTATCGTTCATCGCCTAGATCGCGAAACCTCTGGAGTAATGATTTTCGCTAAACACAAAAGGCACAAAGAATACCTCCAGGAACAATTTGCACAGAGAGGAGTTCATCGTGTATATCATGCATTGGTGCAAGGGGTTCCTGATAGGAATGGTGGAACAATTCACGAATGGTTGTTGGAGGACAAATTTCTACGTGTAAAATCTGTTAACAAAAGAAACCCCAACGCAAAGGAAGCAATCACACATTGGAGTTTAGAAGACAATGATGATTTCGCTAGCCTTCTAATGTTGACAATTGAAACAGGAAGACGACATCAAATTAGAGTTGGTTTAGCAAATATGGGCCATCCAGTTATCGGCGATGAACAACATGGCGCAGAAGGGAATCCAATAGGAAGAATAGCATTACACGCATCAGCATTAGAGCTATTACACCCTGAGACTGATGACCCCATCCGGTTCGAGGCAACAATACCCTTCGGACCTGAGTGATAAGCAAGGACTCAAGAACCCTTGACCAGCCCATTAGACCGATGGTGAAACCCGGCGATGATGGTTGGATTGAAGTTCGCGGGGCGCGAACACACAACCTACAAGACATCGATGTAAAACTTCCACGCGGCCAATTCGTAGTAATCTCTGGTGTTTCAGGATCTGGAAAATCATCATTGGCATTCGATACCTTGTACGCAGAAGGGCAGAGAAGATATGTCGAAAGCCTTTCTTCGTATGCAAGACAATTTATCGGCCAAATGAAGAAAGCCGATTGTGACAATATAGAGGGCCTTTCGCCAGCAATATCAATCGACCAAAAACAAGGCAGTCATAATCCTCGTTCAACTGTTGCTACAGTAACTGAAATTATGGATTACCTGAGGCTAATGTGGGCCAGAATTGGGATTCCACATTGCCCAACATGTGGTGTAGAAGTAGCAAGAAGAACGGTCCAAGAAATAGTGGACGATATAACCTGGAATATGGAAGGACATGCAGTATCGGTTTGGAGTCCAGCGATTAGAAATCGTAAAGGAACACATGCTGATTTATTTCGACACTTAGTCGAACAAGGTTGGACAGAAGGAAGGATAAATGGTAGAGAAGGATCCTTTGAAGAAAAACACGATTTGGATAAAAATCTCCGTCACGATATCGATGTAAGAATCGATCGTTTCAGATGCACTAAAGACCGGAGACAGCGATTAACAGAAGCGGTTGAATCAGCTTTGAAAATAGGCGGCGGGACCGTTGCCATCGAGAGCATAAAACCTCCTGAGAAAAACTTCGAATATTCCACAGGGTCAAAATCTGAAAACACCAAGGTCGGCGAAACTATGGTCTGGTCTGAAGAATTTGCATGCCCTGAACATGGAGCATTCATGCCAGAAATGAGCCCGAGAGTTTTTTCTTTCAATTCACCTCTTGGCGCATGCCCTTCTTGTCAAGGATTAGGTGTACAACGAAGGTTTAGTGCAGACCTACTCGTTAACAAACAAGCAACAATTTCCGAAGGATGCATTATTCCATGGCGACAATCAATGTCTCCACACTGGTATCGAAAATTAATGGAGCAAACTGCAGAACATTATGGCATTCCAACAAATATTCCATTTTCAGAATTAGATGATGATTCGCAAGATATCTTACTAAACGGCTCAGGCTCCACAATTATTCATTTTGAATTCCGTTCTGAAACAGGCTCACAGTACAAGTATAGCAAACCATGGGAAGGGGTCTACGGGCGCCTTCAAAAGACATACACTGAGACAACATCTGAACGAACCAGAAGCAGATTAATCGCATGTATGAACGATGAAGATTGTCCAGATTGTAATGGTGAAAAACTCAATGCTGCAGCCAGGGGCGTCACTGTGGCTGGTAAAACACTGCCAGAAATTGGAGCATCTAGTGTTCACGAGGCACTAGCAATAATCCGTTCAATGAGGGGGGAAGGGAATTCTGCAGAAACATTGGACGATAGGAGCGCATTCATCGGCAGAGAAATTCTAAAGGAAATCGAGGGGAGACTCGGCTTCCTAAATGATGTGGGGCTTGACTACCTAACACTAGATAGAAGGGCCAACACATTATCTGGTGGCGAAAGCCAACGCATTAGATTGGCAACTCAAATTGGAAGCCGTTTAACAGGTGTAATGTATGTTTTAGACGAACCATCAATAGGGCTTCATCAAAGAGATAATGAACGCCTGTTGACAACTCTTAGAGAACTGTCAGATTTAGGCAACACCTTACTCGTAGTTGAACACGATGAAGAAACACTTCGTCAAGCGGATTGGCTTTGTGATTTAGGCCCAGGGGCCGGTTTGGAAGGTGGTAAAATTGTTGCAAACGGCCCCCCAAAGGTTGCAATGAAATCAAAAAAATCTGTTACGGGAGCATACCTTTCTGGAAAGAGATCAATACCTGTTCCTAATGAAAGAGTATCTGCAAGTAAAGGCCATCTGAAAATCATGGGCGCTAGACAAAATAATCTTGATAACATAGACGTTGAATTTCCACTAGGTTGTTTAACAGCTGTGACGGGAGTTTCCGGTTCTGGAAAATCCTCTTTGGTATCTAGTATTCTCGCTCCATCCTTGCAACGCCACCTCAATGGTTCAGACGCTCAACCTGGGGCGCATGATGAAATCAAAGGAATTGAAAACGTTGACAAAGTAATTGTCATCGACCAATCTCCAATTGGAAGAACTCCTAGATC
>QQSA01000058.1 GCA_003602535.1 Candidatus Poseidoniales archaeon | reverse complement strand
ACGTCATCCCCTGAAGCATTGCTTGCGAAAATACACTGGGCATTATCCAATGGAAAAGAACTGAGTATTCTCAGTGAAAACTTGTGTGGAGAGAATAATCTTAGTTTGAAAAATTAACCGCTTTAATGAAGAACCTCAAAGGAGTGGAAGGAGTCATGTCGAAAGATTCGAGCGAGGCGCTCGAGGACTTGAGATACCGCCGAGAACAAGCACGTCTTGGCGGCGGTCTGAAGCGCCAAGAAATTATTCGCTCATCTGGAAGAGGTACCGCAAGGGACCGAATTCGTAACCTTTTAGATGAAGACTCATTCGTCGAATTGGATACTTTCTTGACTCACAGATCTACTGATCATGGGATGTTTATGCATCAAACATTAGGCGACGGAGTTGTTTGTGGGCATGGAACAGTGGATGGAAGAAGAATATACTGTTTCGCACAAGATTTCTCAGTCCATGGAGGATCCATGGGTGAAATGCATGCTAAGAAAATCGCCAAAGTTGTAGAAATGGCAGAACGAAGCAAGGTTCCATTGGTTGGAATTTGGGACGGCGGAGGACAACGTGCTCAAGATGGAATAACTGCACTAGCGGGCACTGGTGAGTTGCTTGACAAGTTAGTACAGTGTTCTGGAAGAATCCCAATGGTGTCTCTAGTTCTTGGCCCTGTCGTGGGAGTATCTGCATTAGGAGCTAGTCTAGCGGACTTTACGATTCTGGGTAATGATCACGGCCAACTATTCATGTCATCTCCATTAGAGACACCTGAATGTATCAGCGGAGAAGTAGATGCTGCAGGCCTTGGAGGAGCAACTCTACATGCTAGCCGTTCGGGAATCGCTTGCTTAATCGCAGACGATGAAGAGGAGGCTTGTGCACTAGCGATAGATATCCTTGGATTTTTACCTGACAACAATATGTCCTCGCCTCCAATTGAGGAGACCGCTGATGAATCTACAAGATTGAATCCAGATTTGTCAACATTAGTACCTGACAATCCAAACCGTCCATACGACATGGTCAAGGTTATCGAAGAGATTGTTGATGATGGAATTTTCATGGAACTGTTCAATTCTTACGCTGAAAATATTGTTATTGGATTTGCAAGGCTAGATGGCAAATCAATAGGAGTCATTGCAAATCAACCAAAGGTTCTAGCCGGTTGCCTAGATATCGATGCTTCGATTAAAGCTGCTAGATTCATCCGAACCTGTGATGCATTCAATATTCCATTAGTGACATTTGAAGACGTCCCAGGATTCTTACCAGGAGTTGTACAAGAGTGGGGAGGAATTATTCGCCATGGTGCAAAATTATTGTTTGCTTATGCTGAAGCAACCGTTCCAAAGATGACGCTGATTACTAGAAAAGCGTATGGCGGCGCTTATTTGGCAATGAGTTGTAAACACCTTCAGTCGGATTACAACATTGCATGGCCAACTGCGGAATTAGCAGTAATGGGAGCTGAAGGTGCTGTCAACATTATCCACCGAAGAGAAATTGCTGCTGCTCCAGATGACAAGAAAGAGGAAACTCGTTTGGAATTGGTTGATGAATACAAGAGTAAATTTGGTGACCCATATGTTGCTGCACGCAATGGTTGGCTAGACGATGTAATCGAACCCGAGGAAAGCAGGTTAAGATTGATCCGAGCACTTAGAATTCTTTCATCTAAGCGAGAATGGTCACCGCCAAAGAAGCATGGAAATATACCACTTTGATTATTTCCTCTTAGACAAAAAGTAACCTACTAGCAGTAAACCAATGACTACCAGGCCGATTGGTAATATCCAATCCCCAATATCGCTACCTGACTCTGTCTCGTCTTGAGCGACTACTGTATCACTTATCTTGACATCCTTAGTTGCATTGTTTGACCATTCTTGAGCGGCATTATCCCACACTTTCACTTCGATTGCAAAAGTGCCATCTTGCTTATTTTTTATACGATGTTCTGTGACACAGGTTAGCAATTCATCACCGCTACATTCAGTTCCAACCTCTATCGATTCTCCTGAAAAAGTAACCGATTTTATCAAACCAACATCTCCATCAAGATCTGAAATTGTCCACAAGATAGAGATTGAATCACCAACTACACTAACACTAGAAATTCCAACTGTTGGTAAGTCAGGAACCGGTTTTGTATCCACTATTAGTGTCATAGTACTGTGATTCGAACCATCTGTTACATTAATTTCAAACTCGCTTATTCCAAATAAATTGGGATTTCCAGCGATAACAAGTTCACTACCAGTTAGAGATAGTCCGACAATGTCGGATGTACCTGTGACTTCGTAAATCAAAAAATCATTATCCACATCGATAGTATAGTTTAGTAAATCAATAATCAAAACACCATCTTCATCCATTTCAATTTCTACAGATGCAGCAGAAAACTCCACAGTATCATCGACTGGAGTTACACTAATTGGAACGACGACTGTGATTGGACCTGTAGTTCCATCAGATACGATCAATTCAACAAGTTCAGCTCCATTCCAATGTGTTTGTGGATCGATTAAAACAGTGGTTAGTGAGGTATTAATTCGAAGCCCAGGGTAGTCGCGAGAAGATGTAACCACCAATGGTTGACCTTCAGGATCACTTACGTAAGCGGATAGATCCACAACGATACTTTGTCCATCTTCTATCACCTGCTGTTGGGGAATTATTGATTCTTGAACAACTTGGTCATCCACTGGTAGCAAAGTGACATTAATGCTTAGATTAGCCATTTCTTCACCCGCTGCCAAGACTAAATTCATCTCGATTGTACCCTCCCATTCAGATATGTTCTGATGAGAAATATTCAATTCTGTTAACGAATTTTCGATCGCTAAAACACTATCATTATCATTAGTGAAATATGCTTCAATAAACATCAATTCTTCACCATCGGGATCTACTGCAAATAAATCTGGAGTGATTACAACAAATGAGTGTTGATCTAAAGTCACCTCAGGTAAAGGATTCACAATTTGCATTGGGGTACCGATTCGAACAACAATGATTTCTAACCAATCAGAAAAGGAATAATCGGCTACTTGTATTTCGATAATTGACTCGCCTGGCAACAACATAGAACCATTTATTGTACACGATGCGATGCCATTTTGCAAAAGACCTACCACAATATCACCTTGCGGTAAAACGCAGGACACATTTCCGGATGCAATCGAGCCATCACGCATAGTTACATCCGCAGTTATGGTAATCTCTTGGTCTAACATTACTGAAAGGTTGGAACTTGAAATATTATTCATATCATACAATCTAGAACGGTTTAAGTCCTCATCTATGTATGAATCTGGGTCTGAAGAAACCGACTTATCTTCTCGATTAAATGCTGCCTGATAGGCATCATCATCACCTCTTAAAGATAGGTTGAGATAAGGTAGAATGTGATTGAGGGCATGTTCTTGTTGACCATCTCTTCCCATTGTAGAATCGCCATCTGCAAATCTTTCGAAGAAAGTATCACTCTCTTGGTATCCTAAATGATTAGCACCTCGAACATGCATGATTTGCCATGCACCGAACCAGTCATCGACGTAACTCATTACATTCTCATTTGCAGGTGCTATCTCATCGGTAGTACCAGTCAAAAACAATGCAGAAGATGGATTTGAGAGTATCACATTATTGGTGACAGATGTCGAAGTTCCTTCCAATCCAAGACCGAACAGTCCATCGATTTCAAAATCTCCCGATTTGACAATTTCTGCAGCATCATGAGCACCTGTGCCATGACCTGAGAGTGAAATATGATTTAGAGCAAACATACCTTGTGAACCCAAAAAATCTTCAGATGGATTTTGATTCCAATCTATCAATTGATTTTCTATCGATTCCCATGGTGATTCGACTACCAGAGTAATGTATCCCCACCGTGACAAGCCTTCCTGTAACCAAACATATTGATCGACTGACTCTCCTTCATCAGGGAAGAAGACAACTATTGCGAATGGCCCATTTTGAGCCATGTCAGCATTTTTACCATCCGAAGTTGCAGGATAAGAAATTCTGTATTCACCTAAATTCGGACTATCCTCTTGTACCCATCCTACAAATCCGTAATTTGGATTTTGCACAGGGAATTGTTCAGCTAATGCTGTAGGTATTAGCAAAATTGCAACTAAGAAAATCACTATTTTTCTCATCCCAAGTGCACCTCTACTGCAACTAACCTAGTCATAAGCAATGAAATCGAAGGTAATTTATCGGCATATTTTGGAGCCCAAAGACTTGCCCAAGACATCAGATGTTGAGCGCATAGCAACCAGCGTCCATCAGG
>QQSA01000057.1 GCA_003602535.1 Candidatus Poseidoniales archaeon | reverse complement strand
ATGATGGTTCACGAAGTTCGTGTAATGAAGGGTCACACTTTCAGATTCAATCTGGCAGTATGTACTCCTTACAACGCTGATTTCGATGGTGATGAAATGAACTTGCACGTTATTCAGGGAGAAGAAGCACGTGCAGAAGCTAAGATTTTGATGCGTGTACAGGAACACATCCTGACGCCTAGATATGGTGGTGCTGTAATCGGAGGAATTCACGACCACATTTCTGGTGCATATCTTCTATCTAGGCCTGGGACTAAGATCTCAAAGCGTAACGGATTGGAAATGCTAGGTAATATTGGTTACACTGGTGAATTACCAGAAGTTCATACTGGTCCTAATGGTGAATATTTCAATGGTGAAGATTTGATATCAGTTATCATACCAAATAATATCCACTTGAGATTCCGTAGCCGTTCTAATGACGATGTTGTTGTTAAGAACGGTAAGGTTACTGGAACATTGGATAAGAGAGCAATCGGTGCAGAAGATGGAAGACTATTGGATGCAATTGTTCAAACTAACGGCCCAACAGAGGGTGCAAAGTTCTTGGATGAATTTACTCGCCTTTCAATTGGTGCGTGTACATCTCTAGGATTTACAACTGGTATCGATGACGAAGACCTATCTGCAGAAGCGCTTGGTGAAATTGAGCGCCACAATGCTGAGGCTCGTGCTGAAGTACAGGCAGAATTAGACAAGTTCGGTAAAGATGGACGTGGCTATGAAACCCGTCCTGGACGAACTCCTAAAGAAACTCTTGAAGAGAATATCATGGTCATTCTAGACCTTGGTAAGCAAGCAGCAGGAGACGTAGCAAAAGATGAATTAAACGAAAGTGGCAACTCAAATGCTGCTGTTGGTATGGCGATATCTGGTGCTCGTGGTTCGATGGACAACCTAACTATGATGGCAGGAAGTATTGGACAAGCAAAGGTACGTGGTGCACGTCTTGAACGTGGATACCACCAGCGTGTTCTGCCTCACTTCAAGCGTGGCGGACTTGGTGCGCCTGAGAAGGGATTCATCTCTTCTTCATTCAAGCGTGGTCTTGAACCAACTGAGTTCTTTATGTTGTCAGTTTCTGGTCGTGAATCACTGGTTGATACAGCGGTTCGTACAAGTAAGTCCGGATACATGCAGCGTCGATTGATTAACGCAATGGACGACTTGAAGGTATACAATGATGACAACCTGTCTGTAAGAAACACTGCAAACAGAATCATTCAATTCCAATATGGAGAAGACGGAATCGACCCTAGCCGTGGAGTGCACGGCAAGCCTTTCAACATCGATGTTGTTGTCGATGAGGCATTGGGAACAGATGGTCCTACCAAGAAAAAGGAAGAAGTAGTTGTAATTACAGAGGATAAGAATTTCGATCTTGGCTTTGGCGAAGGAGATTCTGAAGCAGCAGCAGGAGGGGAACTTTGATGGTAGTAAAGAGTGCAACAAAAAAGAAGCTCATGGACATGTTAGTCCCTGAAGAATTTGCTCACAAGCTAGCGGATGACCGTAAGTGGGATGACGTAAAGGTCTTGACCGCTCAGGAAATTGCTCAGTTCTGTGAAACTGATTCAGATACAGCCGCTAGAATTCATGGTATCATCACTGGTGCCAACTCTTCTAACAGAGACTCTACCGGGGATGCTAATTCTGCAACCACTTCAGTTCGTTTACGCCGTGGAACACGTCGCCGTAGAACTGCGAAAACTGTTCAGGAATTGGAGTCATACAATCCTGAGATTAAGCTTGCAACCTATGTTGATGACCTTGCTGATGATGCTGTATTCAAGTCTATTGAATCTGCAGCGGAATCATTGGGTGCAATCTTCTCACAGCAAACAATACACGATTTGACCGAGGCTGTTCACGACCGTGAAAAGACCAAGTTAACTAAGAAACAGGCTGAAGCCCTTGTTACTGAAGCAGCAAAGGCACAAAAGATGGCTAAAATTGATCCTTACGAGGCTGCAGGAATCATCACTGCTCAATCAATAGGAGAACCTGGAACTCAGATGACTATGCGTACTTTCCACTATGCGGGTGTTGCAACAGTTAACGTAACTCAAGGTCTACCTCGTATTATTGAGATTGTAGATGCTCGAAAGGTGCCAAATACTCCTACAATGACAATTCGTCTTGAAGGAGAAAAGAGTACGTCACCAGATGCTGCTAGAAAACTTGCAGCATCTATTGAAATAACAACCACTGCAAATATCGCAGATATCGAAACTGATGTTACACAACGTCGCCTTGTTCTGAAATTGAAGAAAGGTAACTTGAAGCAAAAAGGCATGACTCCTGCTGAAGTTAAGGATAAACTTGAGCGTGCTCTTCGACTTTATGTCGAAGCTGACAAGGAAAAGAACCCGTCAGTCTTGACGCTAATACCTGGTATTCAGACTGAGGAAGACATGAAGACTCTGGCAGAAAACCCACCGTCTTACACTGAACTTCTACAACTTGAAGATAAGATTCGTGACATGCGCCTAAAGGGAGTTCCAAACGTCGAGCGTGCTAACGTGCAACTTGACGACAAGACTGGTGAGTATTATCTCTCCACAATTGGAAGCAACCTTTCGAGAATCTCTGATATGGAAGGAATCGACCGTTCGAGAACCTACACCAACAATATCATTGAAATCTATCAATACCTTGGAATTGAAGCTGCTCGTCAAGCGATTGTAAATGAATTGCAAGCAACACTAGATGGTGCTCGTCTGGAAGTAGATGTTCGCCACTTGTTGATGGTATCAGATGTAATGACTAGCGAAGGTGAAGTCCGTGCTATTGGACGCCACGGTGTCTCTGGTACAAAGCACTCCATCCTTGCTCGTGCTGCTTTCGAAGTTACAGTCAACCACTTGCTGAAGGCAGGTATTATCGGTGAGCGTGACAACTTGACTGGTGTCGCTGAGAACATTATCGTTGGACAGCCAATCAGTCTAGGTACAGGTTCTGTGGAATTGTATTACATCCCAGAGTGAAATTCAACATTGAGAAGCAAATTGTGGAGGAATGAGATATGGATATAAGTAGACAACTGAAGATAGCAAATGCAACTGGTAACTTGTTGTTTGGCCAACGCCAAGCAATCGATGCTTGCGGTAGAGGTGATGCCAAGTGTATCATTCTTGCAGCAAATTGCCCACAGGAGTATGTTGACGACCTTAGTGCAAAGCACCCAGAGGTAACTATACACAGAACTGTGATGGTCAACCGTGACCTTGGTGTTGCATCTGGTAAGCCATTTAGCGTATCAACAATTACTGTTGTAGATGCAGGTGAATCAGACTTATTAACACTGGATGGAAATCTAGAGTGAAACTAAAGACGGTGAGACTTTGCAATGGCCATGGGCCTTGACTTGGTCGCTGTATTGAAGAGGCTGGGTGTCAACATTGATACCCATTCTCCACCAATTATTGCCCCCAGTGTGATTACTTGGCTTGGTAGATTGTTTGATGTTTCTCCAGAGCATTCGAAACTTGGAATGATAGAAGGAATGGAAGTTTGGAATTCTGGAGAAGGCTTTGCTCCACTTGATTTGGTAGGAATTGAAACTTGGCTATTTGATGCACCCAGGGGTGACCATCTCATTATAGCAGAGAGGAATATGACATTCGATGTCGATGAAACACCAGTAAGAGATGGCAGAAGAGTGGCGATTTGGACTCAGAGTCAACTTGCAGAATTCATTGGGCATGCAGTATTGGATGGCAGTTTGGTAATAGTTGAAGCTGAAGAAGTTGAAAGCCTAGATTCAGAGCCTGAATTATTTTCAGGCAGTGGTCCATTTACTCTGAAACCGAAGAATGATTTTTCTGAATTAGAGATTAAAGGTTATGATATTTCAATGGCCAAACCGGTATTGATTCCAGCGAAAATACACCTTGTTACTGGAATCGTGAAAGGACCGGTTGAAGAAGAGGTAAGTCGTTGGATTTTGAATTGTGATGGCCTTCATATCGTGGATGAATTCGATCTTCTAGAAAGGTCTCCTATACTGAAACATGAATTTCTAAACGTCGAGGAAGAACCAAATTTCTCTGATGTGATGACAGAACGTCGAACACACTCTGATGGAATGGGTGATTTATTGCATTGGTGGGTTTTCGACGATGGCAGTGCAAAAACAGTTGAGTACCCGGTGTTAGTACCTGCTCACAAAGGAATAGATGCCTTTGGAAAAAATTGGATTCTTAATGGGGTAACCGGCAAAATCCATACAAACTTCTGAGCAAAGACTTCTTGAGCCAGTTTCATGACCGTAGGTCATGCGCTATCGTGCAGTATCGAGTCTTGCAATTGTTGCAATCCTACTTGGAAGTTTAATTTCTATTTCTGAACCGGGTGAACTTGAAGACATCGAAGAGCTTCGTTTTGCGAATTCTGAGCCAGAGTTTTTGGTCCAGGCAGGTTCAAGTGTTGGTCATGTGAATGGTTCACAAATAGGAGCAACATATGACGGTTGGATTGTTTCGGGTAATACCCGCCATTCTATGACATTCGGCTCCATCCAATTACAGGCAACATCCGGATTCAATGCTCAACTTGATGCGGATACGTATATTGCAGCTATGGATAATCAAGGTAACTGGCAATGGGCGGTTAAGCCAGATGCATCGCAGGGGCTAACCTTAGTCACATCTATGGTAACTTCAATGTCGGGCGATGTATATATTGGTGGACTAATTTATGGCGATGTATCATTTGGATCCACACAACTTAGCGGCCAAAATCCATACGGTGATGGCTTTATTGCTAAGTTGGATTCATTCAATGGGCAATGGCTTTGGGCGGTTATGTTTGCATCTCCATATGACTCCAATGGAACAACATCTAACAGTAGTATTGTAGAAGGATTAGCGGAATCAGTAATGTCTAGTGGTCTGATCGTATCGGGTACGCAGAAGGGCTTTACTGACTTTGGAGGCATAACCAAAAATAATACTGATTCTGAATTATTTGTAGCCGAACTTGATATTATGTCTGGTGCTCTAAATTGGGTTTCAACTGCCGGTGGAATAGGAGATGAGTCAGGTGGGCCAGTTGCAGTAGATTCAATGGGTAATATTTGGCAAGCAGGAGACACCGATGGAACTTTCTCTGCAAATGGTAAATCTCATCAGGCTGTAAGTCAGACGGATACAATTGTTGTCAAGTGGAATCCTGCGGGAGTTGTTCAAAATGTCATTGGACTTACTAGTGGTGCTGGTGAAATTAATCTCCCTGATGATTTGATAGTAACTCAAAATGATGATGTTGTCGTATCTGGTGTATTCCTCGGCTCTTTGGATGCTGGTAATCAAAATACTTTGACAGATAAAGGTCAAGGCGATGGATATGTTGTTAAGATTTTGAAATCGGGTGTTACCTCTTGGGCTACTAGCTTTGGCAGTAGTACTGGAACTCAACGTGTTTCTTCTATTGCTGAAACATCATCTGGAAATTTCATTGCAGGTGGATTGATTTCTGGACCGACTGATTTTGGAATTCATGGAGCTAATACGAATGGTGGATTAGATCTTTACATGGCGCAATTAGATAGTACCGGAAGTTGGGACTGGGTTGAGAATCTTGGTAGTACCAGTGATGATTTATTTGCAGATTTAGCGGTAAATAGCAGCGATACACCTGCTGCATTTGGCTCCTTCCAATCTACAATCAACAAGGGCTCAAAATCTGTATCGAGTTCTGGAGGATTGGATCTTGTAGTTTGGAGTCTTGATCCAGTAAACAATGCTGATGGTGATAATGATGGGGTGAATGATCTCACGGACAATTGCCCTAATACAAACAACCCGTTACAATATGATAGCGATATGGATGGAGACGGAGATGAGTGCGATTACGATGATGACAACGATGGCATCACAGATAATTCAGGGGATGATTGCCCTAGAGGCGGTGAATGGAATTGGACTAGTGACTCAACTACTGATTTCGATAATGATGGCTGTAAAGACAGTGGCGAAGATTTGGATGATGACAATGATGGAATCGATGACTCTGATGATGATTGTTTAAGTTCATATTCTCCTCCTAGGAATTGGTGGACTTCTGATTCTTCAAATGACTTAGATGGAGATGGTTGTAGAGACGCTGACGAAGATCTCGATGACGATGGAGATGGCTTTGATGATGCTGCTGATGATTGCAATAAGGTAGCAGGAACTTCCACATTAGGTGGCTATCAAGGGTGCGTAGATTCAGACGGTGATGGCTGGGCTGATATTGAAGACTCATGTCCTAATTCATTCGGTAATTCATCTATGGGCGGATTCTTAGCATGTCCTGACAGTGATGGAGATGGCTGGGCTGATTCTGATGATGATTTACCAGATGATTCAACACAATGGAGAGACTTTGATGGTGATGGATATGGAGACAATCCAGAAGGAAATACTCCTGATGATTGTGTAGATGTTTCAGGAACATCAGTGTTAGACCGTTATGGTTGCCCTGACCCCGATAGTGACGGCTATTCTTCCGCAGATTCCTCTTGGTCAATTAGTGATGGTGCAGATTCATTCCCTGCAGATGAAACACAATGGTCTGATTGGGATGAGGATGGCTTTGGAGATAATTATGGGAACCTATCTTGGAGCGATAGAAGTTCTAACTGGCCAGGTGAATACTATCAGTATGCAAGGGACCAAGATGCATGCCCAACATTATCTGGCAACTCTTGGCAAGATGATATTCTTGGATGTCCAGACAGTGACGGTGATGGCTGGGCTAACTTCATGGATGCATTCCCTGCAGACCCTGAAGAGTATCTAGATTCAGATGGCGATGGTGTCGCAGATGGCAATGATGATTGTCCAGAAGTTGAAGGATATTCTACATATGATGTTTTAGGATGTCCTGATAGTGACGGAGATGGTTATGGTGACCCTGAAGATGGAAGTGATTGGAAACCTCTAGATTCAACCCAATGGAGGGATACTGATGGCGACTTTTACGGTGACAATAAGGATGGCAACGACTCTGATCATTGTCCTCTCATTGCAGGATATTCATTTGAAGGTGGAATTCGGGGATGTGTAGATACCGATAATGATGGCTGGGCTGACGAAATCGATGCATTCTCAGAAGATTCTACTCAATGGAATGATACTGATAAAGATGGATTCGGAGATAATCCAAATGGAAAAAATGCAGACAAATGTCCAGATGTAGCAGGAGTTGCTGCAGAAGATGGATGCGAAGCGGTAGTAGAAGAATCATCAGGAAGTAATATTCTCGCTTATGGAGGAATTACTGTTGGTGTATTGTTGGTAATTATTGTAGCAGGCTTATTGATAATTCGAACTATGAATTCTTCAGAAGAGGAAAAGCAATGGAATGATGAGTTATCTATTCCTGATATGAATGCAAAACCTGCCATGCCAGATATGTCTGCAGTTCCTGTAAATCAAGGATTGTATGCGCAGCAAGTTATCCCACAGCAACAATCGGCTTCACCTGCATTGCAAGAATTACCAGGTCAAGCATTAGCTCCTCAAACTGCAGCTCCTGCTGCACCTACATTCTATCAAGTTGGAACAATGCGTTCAGATGGTAACGAATGGCTAGAATACCCTGATGCAAGTGGCGCATGGTACATGCGTGATCCTACCTCTAAGCAATGGGTTCGCAAAATTTGAGGATTTGAAATGGTTACAGTTACCTTGCTTGGTAGTGCTCAGGATGGAGGGGTTCCACAAGTTGGCTGCAACTGTTGTATTCATCTGCAAAGGCGTTACCCGGTATCAATCGGATTAATTGATTCAGACGGCCGAAATCATTTGTTTGAGGCCACTAGAAATCTTGGCGAACAACTCAGGATTTGGGGGGTAGATTCTGTTGATTCGCTTTTCTTAACTCATGCTCATTTTGGACATGTAGATGGCCTTGGTTTATTTGGCAGAGAGACAATGAATGCACGCGGTGTATCTTTACACTGCTCAAAGAAAATGCTAGATCTTATCGAGCGTACACCTAATTGGTCAATACTACTGTCTCAAGGTGTATTCTCTCCAAGTACAGAGCCTATTGTTAATCTCCCTGGAGTAATTGTTGAAGCCATTGAAGTTCCTCACCGTGCAGAACTATCTGACATGCACGCTTACCTAATTAAGGCTGAAAAAACTCTACTATTCTTGCCTGACCATGATACTTGGCAAGAAACATTGCGAGAGCATGATTTACGTTCGTGGTTAAGTCACCTTGAAGTTGATATTGCATTGATCGATGGTACCTTTTACAGTGCTAATGAACTGAAACATAGAAATCAAGAAGATGTTCCTCATCCACCTGTAGAACAGACATTGCAGATGTTAGGGGAGAGAAGAGATGGAGACCCAGAAGTCATATTCATTCATCTAAACCATACTAATCCATTGTGTAGTGATGATACACCAGTTTCGGAACTGGGATGGAGAGTCGGTTGTGAAGGTGATCTCTTCAATCTCACGTGAAATACCAAATTTCTATTGCTACAACACACAATATAATCAAACCAATTATTGTAATTAGTTTATCTTTACTAGGTAGGCGATCGTATAGCCATGGGTCTTTCTTTACTGCTAGCATGATGAAGTGTGCTAAGAATGCTGCACCCATGCCTGGAACAGACTCAAAGATTTCATCATTCAACCCCATTAATCTCCATGTGATTACCGCTACTAAAGCACTTATCATCATGATTATTGAGTGCGCTGAAGATGGCTGATACCCAGAGAATCTAATCAATAAGAGTGGGATAAATATTCCACCTAAGCCATACACAGCTAATACTACTAAGCTGAAAACAGAATTATTTTCTGTCCACAATGCACCTAATGAAATCAAGGTCGCTAGGATTGCCATAGTCACTGTAGTTAGTTTGGTTTTGGAGTGGTCTTGTGCCCAACTTGGAACCAGATCATCTGTGATTGCAGCAGTACATGCTAATACTTGGCTATCTGCAGTAGACATAGTTGCTGCAAATATTGATGCAAGAATTACTCCTACCCAGAATGGGCCCAAAACATCCATCGCTAACATTGGCAAAGCCAACTCAGGATCAAATGAATCTTGAACTGGGAACATTACTCGACTTGCTAGACCTATGAGAATCATCAGTACCAAAAATGGTGTTTGCCAAACGAAAAACCAAATGCATGCTTGCTTTCTGTCAGAATCAGATTCCAATGTCATTACTCGACTTACAACTTGAGGTTGTCCGGCTACTCCAACGCCTCCTAAGAAGAATGCAAATACCCAAAGTGAGAATCCGAATTTCAGTCCTTGAGGTGCAATATCGGTTAGGTTAGGGTCGATGTCGGAAAGAGAAGAATGCAATCCCGAAAGACCTCCAACTTCTGCTAAAGCAACCCAGCAAAGTAGAGTTGAACCAACAATCATGACACATGATTGAGCTGCATCTGTCCAAATTGAAGCTCTAATTCCGCCTGCAGTACAGTACAAAATCACTAACATGTAGCCGATTAGAATACCTACCATTTGTGACCATCCTAGCATTGCAAACAATGCTTTACCGCCACTTGATAGCTGTGCTGCAGCATAAATAAGCAAGAACATTACAGAAAATAATGCAGCTAATTTTGCTTCAGGTGCGCCTTTAACTTTTGCAACCAAACTGGAAAGTGATCTAACATTTCGCTCGTTTGCTTCATGTTGGATTCGCTTGTAAATCCATATCCATGCAACCAACTGTCCCAGTGTTGAAATTAGAGAAATCCATATCGCAGAATATCCATACATCCACATGAATCCTATGAATCCAATGAACATGTATCCTGAGTTCCATGTCGAAACTGCGCTCAATGCGGCTAAAGCCGGATGCATTCCTCTTCCGGCAACTAAGTAATCATCAGTGGTATTTTTCTTGACAAAAATCGAAGCCATTCCTACTCCTGCGAAAATCAGGAGGAATAGTAGAAAAGATGCCAGAACCATGAAGTCCATTTTTGACACCCAATCATGTTAGAACTTCTAGCAATCTGTCCTGCTCAACAGCGCGTCTTAATTCCATAGCAATTCTTCGGCCTGATGAAACAGGTTTCCTCCAAGTTGCATTCCCATACGGGTGTCCTACTGAAACGTGTACATTTGTACCTCCTCCTAAACGAGGGGCGACATCATAAATTGCGTAATTCATATCCTTGTCAATACAAGTTTGCAGACAGAAAGGACCAATTATGCCTGGATCGTAATGCTCCTTAGATGCATTGATGAATTTCTCACCTAATTCAAACGCAGTTTCCAGAAGAGATTCTCTAATTGTGGCTGTATTATGGCCCACAACAGTCATTTCTGGAATTTGTTGATGAGCTGGCATTGTCATCTGTTGAGGAGCAGGAAGTCTGACATGTCCGTCTAATGATGATTCAAATCTCCAATCTACGCCAAGTAATTCTAGTTTGGGCATATCTTCTTCCAATGGTGAATAAAAGAAATTCAGATTGAAAACTGGTCCGATTACGTATTTTTCTATACGTGCTCCGTCAAGGCTTTCTTGATCTATCGTACCTTCCTTCAACAAAGTTTGACTCTTCTCTAAATATTCTTCATATGAAGCACATGTGAAAAATCCACGTTCAAGTTTTTTCTGGGCATGGTGTAATTTTACAATGACTAGGCAATCAATATCTTGGGGGTCTGCAATTGCTTCAGGATAAGGTAAACCTGCTTTGTCCAATATCCAGTAATAATCCTGCTCTTCAGTTCTTTCTTCCATCCTTAACATGTTTCGAGAACCAAACATCGGGACGTGAAAATTATTTTCAACATCATCTATGCTTGAGTATGAAGTAAATGATCGATTAGGAATGTAAACTACATTCCTCTTCCTCATCTCCTCTTGCATCTTAGGTTTCATCACATCATTGAATGAATCTAGAATAATCGCCTTGTCAACCATTCCTCTACGGACTCTGCCTGATGAGGTACGTTGAGTTTTGAAATATTCCGAATAAGTCTTTTCTCGACCTTTTTGACAATAGGCAGCAGTCGGAAAACCTTCCTCAATAGCACCATCACAGATGTCTAATGCCGAATGACTAGCGGTCATTCCTATTCGTAATTTAAGGCGTTCATAGTCTTCGATAATACTGGCGATTTCATCCTTTTCTATCATGCAATAACTCCTCCCTGCCTGTATGGTATCCGAGATGGCCTTTGAAGTTAGTCAAAGCGTTGTAGTTGCATTAATTCTTCAGTGGATAGGGTGTCACCGCTCATCAACTTGCTCATCAAGTCTTGAACTTCAACACGTGCACCACGCTGGTTATCTCCAGAAGATGCGCCTCTCATGGCACGCAGCATGTCTTGTATTGAATGAAGACAACGTAGCGATACGATGTAGAAGTGATGTGCCTTGTCAGCCTCTTTCTTTGACTTACGCAATTCGCGGTGGGCATCTTCTGCCTGTTCACGCTGCCTATCAACTTCCTTATTCCATTGAAGCATTAACTCGTGAGCTTCTTGAGCTGCTTGAGCTGCTTTCTGAACTTCTACGTGAGCCTCTTCTTGAAGCACCATTGCTTCTCTGAGCATACCACGTGCTTCCTTCAGATCGCCATTAGACTCTTCAGAAGATTTCATCTCTCTAATTTGAGAAGAAATTTCTTTCATTCTTTTCATGACCTTTTTTTCATTCTGTCCAGTGTGTGCTCCTCTTTCGAATTCACGCTCGAGTTTCTGAAGGTCCCTTCTTAGTGAATGAATGGTAACTTTGCGTTCACGACGACCTCTGTGACCTGGTGCGGGCTCCTCCTTATCGCCTTTTTCAGAATCAAGCATTGCTTTTGCTTGCTTTACCTTCTTGTTAGCATCTGCACGAATAGATTTCTTTTCTCGAACTAATTCATTCATTTGCTCTCGAATTTCTCTCTGTTGACGGACATTTTGAATTAGTTCACGAACCTCTGCATTTAGCTCGTTTCTGATGGCTGTATGCTCTTTAGTTCTGGAGTTCCAATCATCTCTTGTAGTGCGGTACTGAGTAGCTTTTTGGTCTACCAGTTTTCGCTTTTCATCCAAAATTTCCTTCAATTCAGCCATTATCCATCGCACCTGTTCGCAGTGTACTCCCGCACATCAGCGAGTGGGCGACTGACCTTTCCCATTTGAAGCCTCCCTACGGGAGGATTCACAAAAATGGCACAATTGCATCGCATGCTTTCGACAATTTCAGTCTAGCTTTCCCCAAATTACCACCATTTGGGCATTGAATAATTATGGAATGTCCAGAGTCCAAACGTGATACTATTACAGTATTTTTCTCACCAACTACTGTGATCATTGGACTTTCAGATAATAAATCCATTAATTCTGTCATATCCATTGGTCTGAATTCGGTGGAAGTACGTTCAATAGTAAATCCTTCAGAATCCATCAGAGCCGCAGAAAGTATACACTCGCCATCGGCTAAATCAGCGATAATTGTGTTTGCCACAATTGGGTGTAGACACTGAAGGGTGATGACTATTTGCATCAAATATTTCCACGCATAACATACCCAATTCCGGCTCTGTAATAGCCTTCTAAAGTAGAAATAACTTCCAAGCCCCTTCTTCTATAGAATTCAATTGCGAATGTGTTATCTCCTCTGACCTCTAATTGAATTTCAGACATTGAATCAGCACGAGCTGCTGCGAGTAAAATTTCCCAGGCTTGTGCTCCTAATCCCTGTCCTTTGTAGTCTGAATCGATTGCAAATGCGACTACTCTTACTCTTGTTTTACTGAATTTATTTGTCCACAACAATCCACGCAAGAAATTATTCTCATCTAATAGGACAAGATTGCCTCCCCATTCTGGTATCGGCAGAGATTTAATCGAAGATTCAGAGTAGATCTCTTCTGTTTGATCAAGAAATAGTTGTTTTACAACTTCGATGGTGGCTTGGTCCAATGATTTTGGACTAGGTCCCAAGAACCATCTAGCGCTCATCAATTAGCGCTGATGTTTCTTCTTCATCATTCCTTCTTTTTGTAGTGTGATCGATTGCCACGGTGTGCTCCAAGATTACCTAACTTTCTCATCCCAGCTTTCTTAGAACTAATTTTTTTATCTTTCTTGGATTTTGAGTCAGTCCCCAATCCAGATAGTAATCCTGATATGTCTCCTAATGTCATTGGGCCAGAAGATTGTTCCTTCTGTTTGCCTGATCTTGATTTGAAATTCTTTCTCGAGCCGCCTTTCCTTGCACCATCATTACCACGAGATTTCTTTCGAATCCATGCCTCTAATCGACCAGATTCTCTTCGTAACTTGTGCATTTCACCTCTTCTCTCTCTTAATGCACGTTGAATATTTTGAACTCTTTTGTCATAAGACCGAACTTCATTTGTATTGATATTCTTATCCTTTAACAGAGGTTCTTGATCTAACAACTTCGCAGTTGCTTCATCATGCTTTGTTTCGAATAATTTCAGTTTCTTGATTTCAGACTTCTGTTCTTTAACTAGATTTATGAATCTTTGATGTAGTTCGCTAGCCTCTCTTGCCTTTCCATGCATTGCTTGAAGTTCAATGAACCACGAGAACTGAACCTTTTCTCTCTCTAAAGAAGGTACTCTGTGAATGTCAATCTCTTCTGTTAATCGAGAGTAGACTTTTGCCAATTCATCTTCAATCATATGAATTGGTAGAATAATGTTCGAGTTTATTTGATCTCTTTGAACTTTGACAGAATCAATGTTTTTGTTTCTCTCTTTAAGGCCGATAATAATCGACTTATGCTCTTTACGTAAGTCAGATGTTTCATCGATTACTCCTCTCATGGCTTTAGCCATCCTAATTGCAGATTGTCGTTCTGATTCAAGGGCATCGACACGCTTTTCGACTGCTGAGATTTCTGCTTTTGTTTTCTCTAGCATCCCTTTGACATCTTGATCCGACTTATTTCGTAAGTCATGGAATAAATCTTCAGGTTCCATATCTTTGAGTCTGTCAGGGTCTACAGTTTCACAAATTTCTTTCCATGTGACTCCTTCACCAAATAATTTAGCTGCTCTTAGCAATTCATCTCTGATTCGTAGTTCACCGACTGCTCTTACAACTCTGCACAAATCATGTTCGACATCAAATGGATCTTCGATAGAAAGGTGATGTTCGCCCATTCTCAGTGGCTTTTCCTTCTCGCTATTTACTACATCTAAAGCTGTAGGCTCTTCATTCATCCAACCTTTTTGATCTCTAGATAGTGTGGTTCCATTTCGAATTGAAACAATTTGATTACTCCAATCAAATGTAGCATAATTCTGGAAGAACGAATACATCAAATCGCCAATTGATTTATCACTTTTATTTTCTAGCTTAGAATCTTCATTGATTGTAATATCATACTCACGTTTATCGATTTCAACAATAGTTCTGTCGTCCGATTCTTGTAGATTAGGAATTACATTTTCCTGAATTAGATGGTTTATCACTAATATCGACCAAGCATATGACGAAAGTGTTCCATTTGGGGGGTCAGAAATATTTCGATGTAATGCCCAATATTTCACGCACAGAGCGATTTCACGCACCCTTTTGTCTACCTTTGCATATTGTGCAAGTAGTTTGGTATTGTAAAGTGCCAATGTATTGTTGATTGAAATATCTACATTCAATCCACTTCGTGGGTCAATAAATTTGACAATAGGAACTTTAGCACGACTCAGAATTTGAACACTTTCCATACCTTGTCCACGTAGCATTCCTCCGATTCTTTTGATTATTTTTTTCTGATTCGCATCAGGAATCTGCAAGCACAAATCAAAGTCTCCGCTCTTCAATGATAATCCACTTTCAGCAGAGCCAAATGGTGATAAAGTAGAATTTTGGAATTTGGATGCTACACTTTTTTGTAGATGTTTGAGCAAATTCTCCTTTCTCTTCTCATCACCTTTATTGATTCTATTTCTTGAAATTGTATTCTCTAAGGGTTTAACGTATGATGCAATCGAATCTTGTTCAGGGGTTTTCAATTCTAGCTTGTTAGTTAGATAAGCATGAAGATTGTTGAAAAGATTTGCATCTTCTTCGGACAAGCCGGTGATGTCACATCTTTTGCTCATTCTTCTTCACCCCTAGAATCAGCTTTTTCCATTTTCTGTTTAAGCGATTTTTTCTCTTTAGCAATTGCTTTCGAAGACATTCCACCTTCTCTGACACGAACAGCATCGACAATCAAATCATCATAAGAATCACTTTCAATTCGATCTTTCCAGAATTCCAATGCTTGTTGACTTGAGGATAGAGCATTTTCCAATCTCATCGTTCGTGATTTAGCTCTACTTCTGACATCTTCCCATTTGACAAATGCATCGTGCATTTCTGCATTTTCACCTACGAGTTCGACCATAGCATCATGTGCTTTTTGTGCAGTTTCAAGCAAATTCTTTGCCTTATTTCTACAATCTTTCATTTCTTTCACTAATGGTTGCGAAGCAGACCTTTCCGAAACCCATTCTTCATGTTCACGAATCAGAGATTTCATTTCATTGATGAATTTTTCTTCGGTCTTGTGAGTACCTGCATTAGTCTCTAATTGTTTCTCAATCGCTTGTAGTTTTTCAGATAATTTATCCTTGGCCCACTTAGGGTCAGGATTCTTCATTCCACCTTCGGAAATTAGTTGTTCTCTAATCTCATTTGAACGCTCAAACAGGGCTCTGGCCTTCTTTTGGGCATCATTTCTTTCATTTTTTAGTCCTGCTACTTTTGAGTTGATGTTATCCCTTTCTTCGCGGGCGGATTTTGCCTTTGGTTCTGCTTCTGATAACTCTACTCGCCGCTCTTGCAAATCATCTGGAATCAGCTCCGATAATCGCTCTCTTCTGTGGAGAATAGCTTGCGCTAAAAGTTTGGGAGAAACTGCGAGAAGGTCATTCGCATCCATTGGAATCACTGCGGCCACCTGACTCCCTTGGATAAAGGCTACGACCCACCCTTAAGGGTGGGAGAAGGTGAATAAACCCCATAGGATGAGGGGTATACATGCGGCGGGCACTATTGGTGGCGATACTTCTGTCGCTGACTCTTGTTCCTACGGCTCACGCAAGTGGTGGCGTCATTGATTCGGTTACTGTAACTGGCAATAATGTCATAGGAGCTGGGCCAATCTCTGTCAATATCTCCATCATTGGTACCGGCGGTGCTAGTAGTGCTTCTGTAAATTGGACCGCTACTTTGACCGACATTGAAGGAAATTTGATAGATTCAGATTCTGGAAATAGTTTAGTTAATGACAGCGAAATCAAGTTTGTTGAAACTATGCTTGGCGATGCCCCATTGGGTTATTCTAATCTAACGGTTACTTTGACAGGTGATGTTGGAACACCCGGGTCGGAGCAATTTACTATTTATCAGTCCACAATTCATAGACTGCGCCCACTAGATATTTCTTTATCAGCACCTACATTTACTGGCGTTGATCTTACGGGAAATGCTACTTCAAATTTAACTATCAATGATGGAGATAAGGTTCGGATCGACGTTCCAGTAATCAATAACGGTGATGTTGAATGGAATGGTAGCCTCAATTTGACTCTTGATTCCGTACCTTTGACACCTCAAACAGTGAATATTAGTGGTGACACAACAAGTGTTTACTCATTTATTACCGATCAAATCTCTGAAGGGATACATTCTATCAATGCATCACTATATGGGTCTGAAGATTCAGATGTGTCAGATAATTATCTGAACAGTGATTTTGAAGTTGGACCGCCTCCCCTGCCTGCATTATTATTACAGGTCCAAAGAGCCACACAACCTCAACCAGGTTCAATAATGTCATGGAATTTAACTGCAACGAATTCCGGTGAAGTTGAGTTTATTGGAGATTTAGTTTGTTGGTTTGACGGAGAACAAATATTCAATCAAAATTCGTCGATAGCAGTCTCTAGTTCGGTTAATTATACAGTCAATACTAATTCAAAACCCGGAGAATTAATTTGCAGTTCTGATGGATCAAGAACATCTTCGACAATCAATGCCAGCGATACCATTGAAATGACCTCAGCTATTTTTGTTGGAGCAGGTCACTCCTCACCAACTTTGCTTGCAGGTCCATGGCATGTCGGTGACGACGTATTGCTATCGATGTTAATTCGAAATGAAGGTGATGCTGAAGGTAGTGCCACTTTGCGTTTAGAGATAGCTGGTTTTATTGAAAACGGCACTACTACTACACTTGATGAAGGAAAGGCTGGAGAACTCAGCCATGTTTTCAATTTCCTGAACCCTGGAGAACATGTTGTTAATTGGAGTGTGCATAGTAATGATGGTGCAGTTGACTCTAATTTATCTGGAAGTATCATAATTCCTATATTGCCTTCTCAAGTTATCTCGCTTGAAATAGAGTCAGTTGATGTTGGGGATGATGGATTTTTAATTTCGTGGGGCGTTGAATTATCAGAGGGCAGAGATCGAATTGTTGTATTCAATTTTGGTTCAATTAGTGATAATATAGAAAATGAACCATTAGTTGAAGAAAGGAATTTATTGCCAGGTGTTACGTATGGTGTAACCAATATTGGTTTACAGGATGGTGACCAAGTATACGCTGAAGTCAAAATTAATGGTTGGGTAGTAGGGTCTGGTTCAATTTTGCAACAAGTCGATGACATGCCAGATACTTCAGTGATTCCTCAAGTTACAGTTAATCCTTCTACTCAACCTAAAGTTCCAACCGCCGGTGAAAAAGTCACATTATCCTATACCTTGAGCAATTCAGGCGACGGAATTACTCCAGAGGGACAGATCGTAATAATTGACGATAAAGGAATAATTCTTGCTTCAGTAACCAGTCCAGAAACAAGTGCATCTTCAATCGATCAGAATTCTATTGTTACTTGGCCTAACGGTGATAATGTCAAGATTATGGTCTATTGGCATGTTGACGGAAAAACTGCCAGTGATGATGTGATGATTATATCAGAATCAGTTGAGTCTGAAAGTGAGGAATTCACAATTCCATGGGGTGGAATATTAGGTGGACTAGCCGTCGGTTTTTTGCTAATTTTTGCAGTTAGAATCAAAAATTCACCTAAGAGTGAGAAAAAGGAGAAGAAAAAACCTGCAGTCAAGAAGGCATCTGGTGATGAAAAAGTGGAAGTTGCTTGTCCATCTTGTGACCGTAGATTACGCGTGCCCAGTACTTACAGTGGAGCGGTTAAATGCCCTGAATGTGATACTAAATTTGATGTCGAGGCAACTGTGGAAGAGGAAGAACCTGTACCTCAAAAAAATACAGAAAATGAACAATCTGATGATGATCTTTGGTCATCATCTGATAACGATGTATTGCCTTGCCCAAAGTGTACACGAAAACTCAAAGTTCCGATTGACAGGCGTCCAGCAAAAGCAAGATGTCCTGCTTGCGAAGCAATTTTTGAGGCAAGGGCTGAATGACATACATTAATTTGTAACATAGTTGGTAGTGAAATTATGGGCGGAGGGCATTTCCAAGAGTTCGAGGATGAATACCTTGAGACCATATATGACTTTCATGAAAAATTCCCAGGTGAAAGAGTACGTAATGGTGACCTTGCGAAATATCTGAATGTATCTCCTGCTTCAGCAACTGAAATGGTACAGAGATTAGCAAAAAATGGCTATCTCGATTATATTCCTTACAAAGGTGCGATTCTAACTCCTTCTGGTATGGAGCATGGAATGATGATGAAAAGGAGACATCGTCTAGCGGAAGTTTTGTTGTCAGTTTTGCCCTTCGAGGGAGATGTTCATGAAACAGCATGCCGGTTGGAGCATGCTATCGATGATGAACTTGAAGTATGTATTTCTAGATTGCTAGGTAATCCCAAAGTCGACCCTTCTGGAAAATCAATACCTCCTCCAAATAGTAGAATATCACATCGATTAGATGGCGATAGTGACCTTGTATCAATGAATAAAATGTCAAATTCGACATCGGGAGAGATAATTCTAATCATGATCGATTCAAGTAGTAGTGATGTAGTCAAGGAATTAGGGTTATCTGTAGGTCAAATCGTTGAAAAAAATGCTAATGAATTTTATTGTAATGGTAAGGTTTTACAAATTTCTGATGACTTGTCATCACAAATTGTATTGAGGTGTGAAATTTGAAATCAGATTTGGAATCTCTTCGTGCCAGCGAAGAGAAGTACTACAGTATCGATAGTCAATTTTTGACTGAAGGGCTAAGATTAGTACTTCTCCTTCCTGGTTTTGCTCTTTTATTTCTATTCGGTGCTTGGGCATACAAAGGCGAGAGTCCAAGTTGGTGGTTGGATAATTTAGAACCAACGGTCAATTTTGATTTATCGACTTGTCTAACTTTGATATCTGTTACAATACTATCTGGTTTCTGTGTAGGATTATTTCTTCATAGACACCGTGTTCGCTTAACAAGAATGGTATTCAGAGCTGAGGTAGATGCAGCAGCAGAGGCTCATAGGCCCGTTACTAGTATGCATGGTTACTCTTCTGTTGATGGGCTAATTTCTAGGACGATGGCTAGCCACAATACTGCAATTTGGATGGGATACTCAGCAACAATAATCGCAATAGTTGTTGCATATCTTGACTCTGATTCAACGATTGGCGAGCGAGGGTTATTGGCAAGTGCTTCATTGATTACAATGTCAATTGGTCAACACCTGTCTACAAGAAATCGTAAGTTCAACATGGTTTCGAGAGATGGATTACTTACTGCATACATTCCGCCCCTTCACCCTTCAACTTTAGACATGGCTTTCAATGACATGCTTAGGACGCAAATGGATCCTTTGTTGCGCAGTACATTCGAGGATTTCTTGGTTGAATTTGAAGATCATTCTCGTGAGGATGTAGTTCGTGAGTTTGCCAGAGAAAAATTCCTGATGCTTATGCAAAGAAGATTCAAAGGTAGTATTGATCGTAGTACTACGACCCTTGAATTAAGTGAAATATTGACCGATGAAGGAGTTCACAAAATATTGGAACACCCAACTTTTAATGAAGATTTGTGGGATTCTTTATTCAACAGGTCTATGGACTCGTATCCTGCTTTCTATAGATTAATTGAGAGACTAGAACAGGACCTCGGCATAGGTAGAAAAAAGGAAATCGATGGACTATTATTCGATGTTGATCTAGAAAATGTCGTTACAGAAAAAGCGAATTTGTTTTGCTACTTCCACAATTTATCAAATAAGGAAAGGCAGGTAGTACTGAGAGTTCATTCTCCTGATTTCAGACCTCATGATCTATCGTTAAGATATAATTTACCTCCGGGTCAAAAAGAATGGTGGTCGGATGAAAAAGTCCCAATTTCTAGTGATGGTGATGACGATATAATCGGTCGAATGTCAGGTCTACTTCAAGACGGCACTTTAGCTTGGCAGACACTATTGCCTGAAAAAACCGGAGAGGCTAGCGTCTCAATTAGATTAGAAAACACAGATGGTGACTTACTTGTTGGAAGGCAAATCAATGTTAGAGTTCGTCCGGAATTTGTTAATTGGCTTAGAAATACAAGTTCATTGACCGCTTATCTAATCGGTGGAATCGGATTGGCTGGCGCTATTTTATTACAGATTTTGGCTGTATTATCGTCTGCATGATTGAATAAATGTAATCGTAGCATTGAAGGCAGCGATGCCGTCGCAGATGCCATGACCGAGCGTGCTAACGAGGAAACACGTCCTGATGTTGAACTACGCGACCACCTTCACCAAATGGAAGCAAAGGTGCGCAAATTGCGCGATAGTAGAAACAATCACAACGAACAAGCTAAGCGGTTTGCAGAGCAAAGAAATGCAATTCAGTCGCAGTATAAGGAGCATCGAGAGAAACTCGACTTGGCTGTTGCTGAAGTAAAGGCGATTCGTGCTGAGCAGAATATTCACAAGGAACGTCGAAATGCTATTCAATCACAAATTAGGGATTTGATTGGACAGGCTAAGGCTCAGAGAGGTAGTAAAGATGAAAAGAAATCGGCTACCTTTGAATTCAATAAGTTGACAATGGAAGTTGATAACATGGAAAAAGTGTTTGAAACTCGTGGCGGAATGTCTCCAAAGAAGGAAAAAGAAACTATGGAGAAAATCAAGGTAATGCGTCGTCGCATGAAGGAACTTGAACCCGAAGTGACAAAATTACAAATGATCAAAGTGGACCTTTCTAATAGGGACGAAGCAATATCTTCTTTGAAGCTCGAAGCTGACGATGCTCACAAGAAATTCGTCGAATGCTTAGAACGTGCTAAGGAAATGAGCAAAGAATTAGACGAACTATTTTCTCACCGTGATTTCTTGAAGGGGGAAGGCGACCGTCATCACAAGGAGTTTGTCGCTTGTAAGGAAAAGGCAGATGAAGTTCATACCAAGATTACAGAATTGATGAAGGAAGTCAATGAGGCAAGAGATAAATTGAAGATTGCTCGAGAGGAAAGGGAATCCTGGATAACCGATCACAACGCATCTGTTGCTAAGGAAATGAAAACCGGTGCTGAAGATTCTAAAGTCGCTGACTCAATGGTTGAACATCTGCTAAATGCAGGAAGTCTATCTTTCGGTGGAACAATGTCCGGGGATAGAGCTGGATTGGATGTCAAGAAGAGCCGCTCTAACAAGAAAAAAGGCATGCGTCGTGTTGACATGACGGCATCACGTGGAAGGAAGTGAGAATCTGTTAGGCGTCATAATGGCCGGGGGCCGAGGCACCCGTCTGATGCCATTAACTGCTAATCGTCCAAAACCTATGGTTCCTGTTCTTGGAAGACCAGTTATCGATTATGTCAAAGATGCAATGGTAGCAGCAGGCTTGTCAGAAATAATTGTTACAACCGGCTATCAAGGAGAGCAATTGGTTGAGCATGTTGACACTTGGAGCGTATCGAGTAGAGTAAATCAGGAAGAATCTCCAATGGGTACTGCTGGTAGTGTTAGGCTATTGTCGAATGAATTGCAAGAAACTTTTGTTGTAGGTTCTGGTGATTCTGTAGCATCTTTTGATATCACAGATTTGTTACGATCCCACCGAAAATCAGGGGCTAAAGTAACTATGGCTCTGTGGAGAGTCGATGATCCAACAGAATATGGGATTGTGGGATTGTCTGAAGAGAATCAGGGTGAAATCAATTCAGATTTAACTGAAGGCTATATTTCCAGATTCAAAGAGAAACCTAAGGCTGATGAAGCTTTTTCTAATCTAATTAATGCAGGACTTTACATCATTGAACCAGAGGTTATGGAATTAGTTCCAGAAGGGCAGAAATATGATTTTTCTAAGCAATTATTCCCTGATGTTCTATCTAGAGGCTGGCCGATGTACGCAAAAACAGTTAATGGAATATGGTTCGATGTCGGCCATCCATTCGAACTTCATAATGCTCAGATGGCACTGGTTTCTGGAAGGAATGAATTACCATTCCCTATGCCGGATGGAGAAGTTCTCCCAGATGGTTCCTTCATCAGTAAATCTGCTTCTGTAAGTGGCCATGTTGAGAATTCTATTGTCTTGGATGGCGCATCTGTAAATGGAGCAATAGTAAATTCTGTTGTAATGGCTAATTCAAGAGTAAATGGCGTTGCCGAATCATCGATAATCGGCGAAAATTGTTCAATCGATTCCAGAATACATAATTGTGTAATCGGTGATGATTCACACATAATAATCGATTTGCAAAATGAACGTAGATGATGAATCAGCAGTGCGCGTGTCGGCGTGTTATTCTTATACCGTAAATTTTCGCCGAACTTCATGAGCATTGATTCAGAGGTCCCGATTCGCAGCTACAATCGTTCTTGGGAAGAGATTGAAGACATGCTTGCCAAAGCCATTGATCGCAGAAATCAATGGAAGAAATGGTTTGAACAATGTCGCAGTGATGGTGACCGTGAAGGGATGAAGGAAGCAGCCCGAAATCACAAGGCTCTAGATGGTGTAATCAAAACATTCCGATGGACACTCGGTGAGGAAGGAGTTGAACACCCTCTGGATTAACAAGGCTCATCATCTTCCTTCATTTAGAGCCCATTATGGGGCTTCATCATGTGTCATGGCAAACTACTGCTAGCGGATTGGAAGATGAATATATTCATGCGGCAGCCCTTGCATGGTTAGTGGGTGATGAAGAGGCTGTTGAAATCGAAAGAACAAACTCGTATCATGGATCTGCGATTCATGTAATAAGAGCCGAATTAAAACGTCGTAGTCAGGCTACAAAGTCACTGGCTCGTTTGGGAGTTGAAACATTGAATTCATTGAAGAATCAGTTAGAGACTAGAATGGATGAGAATAATGTTATCCATGTAAGATTAGATCTTCTTGATTTGCTATCTGGTCGAATAAAATTAACTTTACCAGGTAAACGACCGACATTGAAAGGAAGAGCCAAATTAGAGGTGTATCCTGGTGAAGTTGCTTCTGAAGTTGCGTTGCAAACTTTGGAAAAAGCGATATCTGATGCTGAAAAATTAGGGCTACCTGAAAATCCAAGGTCTTGAGCAAGCCATTATATCCTCAAGCCCTTACCCTTTACTGGAGAGAATCCCATGACTCACGTAGTAACATCAGCATGTGTTGACCACAAGTACCAAGAATGTGTCGCAGTATGTCCTGTGGAAGCATTCCGCGAAGCGGAAACATACCTAATTATCGATCCAGACGAATGCATCGACTGTGGTGCATGTGTTCCTGAATGTCCAGTAGATGCTATTTTCGCAGATACTGATGTTCCAGACGACGAAGAGTCTTGGATAGATCGCAACGAAGAAGAGTCAGTCGATGCTGAAATTGCAACCGGCGACACACCTGTTCTTGCTGATTAAATCGGTGAACCAAACATTCGCCTTAGAAGTATTACCGCTAGGTCTGATTAAGATGAATTCAAACAACGACATCAAAGCACTTAGGCACGCAGATGACTTGCTGAAACGTGGATTTGCATCCATGCTTCAGGGAGGAGTAATCATGGATGTTGTAACTCCAGAACAAGCAGCGGTAGCAGAAGCAGCAGGTGCAGTTTCAGTAATGGCCTTGGAAAGAGTTCCTGCGGACATAAGAAAATCAGGTGGAGTTGCTAGAACTTCCCATCCTGACATGATTAAGGGAATTATTGACTGTACATCGATCCCGGTAATGGCAAAATCAAGAATTGGACATGAGGCTGAATCTCAAGTTCTTCAGGCATTAGGAGTAGACATGGTAGACGAATCAGAAGTTCTTACTCCTGCAGATCCATATTTCCACATCAACAAAAATTCTCACGACATTCCATTTGTTTGTGGCGCTACTGGCTTAGGAGAAGCTGTTCGAAGAATCTACGAAGGTGCAGCCATGATTCGCACTAAGGGTGAAGCAGGTACAGGAAATGTTGTCGCAGCAGTTACTCATGCTAGGTTGATAGATCAGGAAATTCGTCAAATTCAACAGTTGAATGATGCTGGCCTTGATGACGCTGCCAATATAATCATGAATCGATATAGAGTTCTTGCAGAATCGAGTAATCTTCCAGGTGTTTCAAACTTGACTCCATTTGGAGAGATAGATGATGAGATGCATGGTAGTATCCGTGATATATTGGTTGAAGTTTCTGATTTAGGACGTCTTCCTGTAGTGACATTTTGTGCTGGAGGAATTGCGACTCCTGCAGATGCATCTTTAATGATGCAAATGGGAGTTGACGGAATTTTTGTAGGTTCTGGAATTTTCAAGTCTGAAGACCCTGAAACAATGGCTGACGCTATCGTGTTAGCAACTGCTCACTTTGATGATCCAGATAAGGTCGCAGAAGCCATGGGCATGATGGGTGGTGACCCAATGCGTGGTGACGAATTAGAGACTCTTGAAGTACGTTTAGACCAAAGAGGGTGGTGAATTACACCCCGTAGGGGTGGTTTTCACCATCTGTTGCTTTCATATAGCCCATGTTAGTCCGAGGCCTGCAAGTGGGGTAGCCCCCGCAA
>QQSA01000056.1:5375-6483 GCA_003602535.1 Candidatus Poseidoniales archaeon | reverse complement strand
TGGCGTTTTTCTTCATCGCTAAAATGCCAAATTTTGCCTTTGTGTAATTGAGCGGGTTGGCGACTATTTATCCCAAACATTCCACCTTTCATACCGATGTGAATTGTGCCATCATCGGTGCGTTGGGCGTGTACTCGGTGTATTTTTGGTGCAGGCCGGGGGAAGAAATCGTCTTCGAGAATGTCGGCTCTCGGGTCCCTCGCCATGCATCTTTCTAACACCGGTGGGATTTGAAGCCTCGCGTGGAAGGATTCTTTGCTTGCAGGGCCTAGGAGTCGATATGGCAATGCCCCGTAGAGCGATGAAAGACTTGGGCCTGCAGGCTTGTTGTCTTCGTTGTGATGCAGAGGATATTGCAGGTAGTAGTCGCTGTAAATCGTGTATTGCACACCATAAGAAAATTAGAGAAATGATCGCAAAAGCTCCTGCGTCTGATGAATTGTATCAATTTGCCAGAGAATTGTTAGCGATGGCATCATCACCTAATCGATACGATCATGATGAGGTTCACGGTCCTGCATTAAGAGAACAACAGCGTCTTGCCAATTCGTTAGCTGATACTAAGCCATTACCTACTAGTGAAGAGATTAGTGATCTTTTTGCATCGCAATCAAAGCGTGATAAAACAAGCATTGTCCAAACTGTTGGAAATCAAAACCCATGGAAGGATGAATTGCCCCCAGAAGAGGTTTTGGAATACATGGCAGACGCTCTAGAAGTGACCGAAATCGAACATGGCGCTAGAACCATTCCAAGTAAAAAGATTGCCGCAGTAGACCGTTCAGACCGTTTGGGCGAAGATAGAAAAATGGTAGACAAGATAGAGGCGGGCAAGGTTGCCTCCGATGCACCTGAGTCACTGAAAGAAGTTGTTGAGGCGGTAACAATTGCAGAAAGAGAGAGAGCTAGAGAAGAGTGGGAAAAGGCTCAATCTGGAGTTTCGAAATTACTAGATGATGATTTAGACTTATAGGTTGCTCAGGCAGTGTTTACTGTATGTGCTTTTCAATAAACACATAGTGTTTTGACCTATATTTCAACTCTCACAGCCTTCGAGAGTGTAACTCACACGAGTTGTTCCCTTGCCCTTGTTTTTACGACCTAAAAA
>QQSA01000056.1:0-5350 GCA_003602535.1 Candidatus Poseidoniales archaeon | reverse complement strand
GCCCTAACGTGAGTTCCGGCACAGGGACATAGGTCGAGGTTGTCGCCGATTTTTACTACTCTCAATTTCTTAACTGAAATTGGTAATAAATCCATATTAGTGCGGTCTGGTGGCATGATTGCATTGATTTCATCTCTAGTCATAATGCTGTCAGTTACCTCTAAGTTGGATTCGATGATTTCGTTTGCTTTATGGAATAATTCTTCGATTATTTCTTCTGTAAATCTAATCGGGTTGAAGTCTATTCTAGAACGGTTAGTATGAATTTGATTGCCTACTGTCCTTGCTCCATCATACATTTCATACACCAATCCACTAACTAGGTGCTGTGCTGTGTGCATTCGCATGTGGGCGTGGCGGCGAGCCCAATCGATTGAACCCTCGACCTTTTCACCGATGGTCAAACCGTGATCTTCCCCAACGAAATGTTGGATGTCTCCTCTTCCTCTGACTTCGCTAACTTCTAGGTTTCCGCCATCCCAAGTTATTGACCCTGTGTCCCAATTTTGCCCCCCTCCTAACGGATAGAAAAGAGTTCGATTAAGAGTAACTGAATTATCATCTACAGCGGTTACCTCAGCTGTAAAATCCCTAAGATAGCACGCGTCTATGTTTTCCATGTACAACTTCTCACTCGCCATGCAATAAGCAGTGGCGGTTCTTTCTCAAAGGTTTGCTTGTGCATATTCAACTGCATTTCTGAAAATCTGCATGCCTTCGCCTAGAATCTCTTCGTTTACATCGCTTCTAGTATGGTGTGGATGAAGGAAGGTAGCATATGCTGCTTCTGGGTGAGGCATTAGTCCGAAAACCAACCCTGTAGGATCGCAAATCCCTGCAATGTTCCTAATGCTTCCATTCGGACAGATTGGGAAAGGAAGGGTTTCGTCTGTAATTCCTTGTCCGGGTTCTGTTGAAGGGTCGACATATCTCGTTGCTATCTGGTGGTTGGCCTGTAGTTCATCGAGATCTGTGGTTGAAGGCATTACGAATCTGCCTTCGCCGTGTCTAACGGGGCATTCTATTCTTGTAATTCCTTTAGTCCAAATACAAGGGCTTTCGGGATCGAATTCTAGTGTGACCCACCTGTCCTCATACCGACCTGAATTGTTCAGGGTAAGACTAGCTCTTTGCTCAAAGTCTGGTACTTCCTTGCCAGGAAGCAATCCTGTTTTCACTAGAACTTGGAAGCCATTACAGATACCAATTATTGGTTTTCCAGCTGAGACGAATGCGGTTAATTGTTCCCTCATTGCGAATCTCATCCTATTACCTAATAATCGGCCAGAACCTAGGTGGTCTCCGAATGAAAAGCCCCCAGGTACTGCTAAAATGTGGAATTCTGAGAGATCTCTTTCGCCATTAACAAAATGGTTGACGTGTACTCTTTCGCTTGTTGCCCCTGCTAAATCAAAGACTGCTGCGGTCTCTCTATCGCAGTTTATTCCAAACCCGAATAAAACTGCTACCTTTGGAGTATCTACCATCACTGGTCCCCCCCTGTCATATCGAGGCTGCCTTTCCAAGCAGATACCATATCTTCCACATTTGATTCGATAATCAAATCGTCTCCGTCCCAAATACTCAGGGTGTTGCCATCGGTTACCTCTCCCATGTATGTCAAAGAATGTCCTTTCATTTGTGATAAGAATTCCAAGCGGTTTTCTTGTTTCACTCCAACGATTATTCGCCCTAATGATTCGCCCCATAAACGGCCCCAGATATCTGCCTCGCCTGGCCCGTCGATATCTATGGCGGCGCCGCATCTTCCGCCAATACACATCTCTGCAATGGCTACGGCCACTCCGCCCTCACTACAGTCATGAGCGGTTCTAACCAGCCCGGATTGAATTGTCTTTGTCAGTGCTTTATACGAAGCCAAATTCTTTTCCGGATTCGGTAATTGTGGAACCTCTCCACCAATTCCTTCGGCTTCGCCGGCTTCTTTCATCATGAAAGATATCTCGCTAGCTCCCAATTCTTGTTTTGACTCTCCGACTAAGTACAGACTCTCGCCGGGCTTTAGATCGGAAGTCGTGGTGTACCTCACATCAGGATGGTCACCAAATAATGAGAAGAGAAGAGTTGGGGGTATTGAAATTTTATTTTCGCCGCTTCCATAATCGTTCTTCATCGAATCTTTTCCTGAGATACATGGAACGAAATAAGCTCTGCATATTCTTTCCAATTCTCGGTTTGCTCTAACTAATTGTGCCAGCTTGAATTTGCCATCTGGGGTTTTCTTACTCTCTATTGGGTCGGGCCAACAGAAGTTATCGAGGCCTGCTACTTTTGACAAATCAACTCCGGTACAAACTGCGTTTCTAACCGCTTCATCTACTGCAGCTGCGGCCATAGCTCCAGCATCGATATCGCTGTATCTTGGTGAAATTCCATTCGACACAACAAGACCTTTGGTGGAGCCGTGGATTGGAGCAAGTAATCCTGCATCCCCCGGCCCATCCCTCGCAACTCCAACAAATGGTTTCACTGCGGTTTGTGCTATGACTTCGTGATCATATTGTCGAACCCAGGTCTCTTTTGATGCGATATTTGGTCTTGATAACATTCGAAGTAAAAGGTCGCTGTGTTGGACATTTGATGGAGGAGTGAATGGGGTTAGTGTGGGTTTAATCCATTCGCTTTCTAATTGTAATTGTGGAACACCATCATGGAGGAATTCGATTGGTAATGATGCTACTGTTTTCTCCCCGTGTACGACATGGAATTGTCCGGTGTTAGTAAAATCTGCAACCCAAGTTGCTTCCACTTCGTGGAGGTTTGCAAGTTTTTCAAAAGCAGCAACATCGGATTCTCTTACAGCTACAGTCATTCTTTCTTGGGATTCGGAAACCAAAATTTCCCAAGAAGAAAGGCCCTCTTGTTTGAGTGGTACTTTTCCTAAATCAATTTTACAACCGTTGGTATATTCTGCCATCTCTCCGATACTAGAAGATAGTCCGCCGGCTCCATTGTCAGTAATACAGGTGATTAGTCCCGCGTCCCTTGCTTCTAGAATCATATCAACCATTTTCTTCTGTGTTATTGGATCTCCAATTTGAACTGCACTAGATGGCGATTCTTCTGTCAATTCTAATGATGAGAAGGTCGCTCCGTGGATTCCATCATATCCTACTCTTCCACCAACCATGTATACCCTATCTCCTGGTTGAGGGTTCTTTTCATGGGATTCTCTACCGTCAGCTAGTTTTCTGGGCATGATTCCAATAGTTCCACAATAAACCAATGGTTTTCCAATATAACGATCGTCGAAAACTATTGCGCCATTAACTGTAGGTATTCCGCTTTCATTACCCCCAACTCTGACACCAGCGTGAACGCCTCTGAGAACTCTAGAGGGGTGGAATAGATTGTCTGGTAAATCGCCCTCCCAATCAGGTGGCCCGAAACAAAATACGTCTGTATTAGCGATTGGTCTAGCTCCCAATCCAGTCCCTAGAATGTCTCTATTGACGCCAACAATTCCGGTCATTGCGCCCCCATATGGGTCTAGTGCGCTTGGTGAATTATGTGTCTCTGCTTTCATACACATTGACCATTCATCATCCCATGCAATAACTCCTGAATTATCGTGGAATACGGACAATAGCCAATCAACTTCGTCTTTCATCTCTAATGTTGGTTTCATGATGTGGGTTTTGAATAAGGAATCGATTTGTGATTCTTCACCTGTTTCTTTGTCGATATGATTGATGTGTGCTGCGAATATTTTGTGTTTACAGTGTTCTGACCAAGTCTGAGCTAAACATTCCAGTTCGACATCGGTTGGTGCGTTTTCAGGAAGTCCGACTTCTGCTCTGTCTTGCCGAATTTTCGGGTCTCTGTAGTGCGCTTGAATGGTTTGCATTTCTTCTAAATTTAATGCCAATAGTCCTTCTTCAGAAAGTCGCATTAATTCATCATCGGAAACTTCGAGATCTATTGTAGAAGGTGGTGAATAGTCTATTGGAGTAACTGGAACATATTCTATTCTCGGATAATCTTCCCCTGATTTAGAAAATAATGCTCTTTCTATTAGCCCGTTGTGTAATTGTTTTGAAAGCCATTCGACTTCAACATCATTGGGAACTCCGTGAAAAACATAAGTGATGTATGTTGAAATTCTTGACCCTTCTCCTGCATCTGGGAATAAAGTAAGGAATCCATCTAATGCGGCTTTACCAGGATTATCAGTAACTCCTGCCTTGAAACCAATCGTAACTACAATGTCTGCTGGTTCCGGGAATAAATCCTGGTTTTCCAAATGTAAGGAATCTGTTGTGCTTTCCTCGATGATTGGATCTGCAAAGACGTCGTCAACTCTGGAAGAAATTTGTTCTGCTGATATTTCGCTATCGATTAAGAAGCCAACTATTGACCTAACACTTTCGATTTTTATGTTATGGTCGGCTGCCAGTTGCCTCTTTACAGAGTCCCCACGAACATCGCGCATACCTTCTCCGAGCTTCGGAGTTGTTTCTACTCGAACTATATTTGAGGGCATTTGGTACACCTGCCCCCTATGGGGGCAGCGCAAGGGCAGAGACTACCGTCCATGAATACTACGCTTAATTTTTGAAAATTTAGGAGTTGGATTTACTTAACGAATCCTTCAAAAACTGACCTGTGAAACTAGATTTTACCTTCGAAACTTCCTCCGGTGTACCCATAGCAACAATCTTTCCACCACGATCTCCACCTTCAGGTCCCAAATCTACAACCCAGTCTGCAGATTTTATTACATCCAAGTGGTGTTCTATTACGATAATTGAATGTCCGGTTGTCCTCAATCTCAATAGCACATCAATCAATTGCTGAACGTCTGAAAAGGATAGTCCAGTCGTTGGTTCATCTAGAATGTACATCGTATGTTTGTGAGGTGGCCTTCGTAATTCACTAGCAAGTTTGACCCTTTGTGCTTCGCCACCTGAAAGTGTAGTTGCGGGCTGTCCAAGACGAATATAGCCCAGTCCAACATCATTAATTGTCGATAGTGTTCTGTGTAATTTTCTGTGGTTTGCGAAAAATTCCACGGCTTCCCCAACTGGCATTTCTAAGATGTCGTGAATGTTCTTTCCTTTCCATGTAACTTCCAGAGTTTCACGGGTGTATCTTTTACCCTCGCATATATCACAAGTTATCCATACATCTGGTAAGAAGTTCATCTCTAATTTAATCGAGCCCCCGCCTCTACATGCTTCGCAACGACCGCCTTTTACATTAAATGAAAAGTGGCCAGGGGTGTATCCTCTTTCCTTTGATAGGGTTGTTTCTGAAAATAATTTACGGACATCATCGAATGCTTTTGTGTAGGTTGCCGGGTTTGATCTAGGAGTTCTTCCAATTGGAG
>QQSA01000055.1 GCA_003602535.1 Candidatus Poseidoniales archaeon | reverse complement strand
GAATTGTATTACAACCATTCCGCTCCGGAAATTAGTGATGCAGAATTCGATGCATTGTGGGATGAGTTGAAAGAATTAGATCCGGCCAATGCTGTATTGCATGAAGTAGGCCCTGAACCATTACCTGGGACTGAGAAAGTTCAACATAGATTTCCTATGCGTTCTCTTGACAAAGGAACCTCAGATGATGACATAATTCATTTTGTTACTCAATCGACATTTGGGGGTAAGAGGTATCTGGCACAACCTAAACTAGACGGTTCAGCTTTATCTCTCGAATATGTGGCAGGAAATCTCCACCGGGCCGCTACAAGAGGAAGCGGGGAAAGAGGAGAAGATGTAACTTTGAATGCAAAACTGATCGCAAACATTCCTTCTCGACTAAACATTCCATCAGATTGCCATGTTCGAGGTGAAGTCGTAATGCCTCTGAAAACCTTCGAAGAAAAATACCGAGACGTTTCGCCAAATCCAAGAAACCTTTGTTCAGGAGCATTGCGTCAGAAACACGGCGATGGTAAAGCAGACGCTTCAGACCTTGTTTTCTGCGCATATGATGTCAAGTTCGTTAACGAATCGCCTGATGCAACTTATGATAGTGAATTGCTAAATTGGTTACAGAGTGCAGGTATTGAACCAGCGCCTTGGCAGATATTTGAATCGGAAACTCCTCAACAAGAAATGATTCAATATACTCAGGAATGGAGTGAGAAACGCTCATTATACGAATTTGAGATTGATGGCGTTGTATTCAAATTAGATGACTTAGTTCAAAGAGAGAATTTGGGTATGACGGCGCATCATCCTCGGTGGGCATTAGCTTGGAAGTTCCCTTCACAGGAAGCCCATTCGGTTTTGCTAGGAGTTGATTGGCAAACAGGAAGAACTGGGGCGATAACTCCTGTTGCTAGAATTGCACCACAAATGGTTGGAGGAGTAACAGTCGAGAATGTTACACTGCACAATGTCGGCGAAGTAGAAAGATTAGGAATAAGGTTAGGTGACAAAGTAACAATCACTCGTAGAGGAGACGTAATTCCAAAGATTATTGAGAATCTAGGAGCAGCGAATTTTGAAGATCTAAAAGGACGGTTTCATGCTGATGGGACTGAGTTTTCAGGTGATTTAGTTGAAGGAGATATAACCATCCCAAGCGAATGCCCCGCTTGTGGTCGACCGATTGAAATGGAGGGTGCATTCTTGAGATGCACAGCATTAGAATGCGATGCTAGAACCGCAAGGGCACTAACATACTGGTGTCGAACTCTAGAGATGGACGGAATCGGTGAGAAATTGATTGAAGCATTACTGGAGAAGGGTCTAGTTGTATCAATTACCGATCTGTATAAATTGACACATTCACAAATTACTAGTTTGGATAGAATGGGTGACAAGAGTGCTTACAATGTATTGGATGAACTTTCGAAAACACGAACTCTCAATCTTGCAAAATTCCTACATGCATTGGGAATGGAAAGAATTGGACCAGAGGTTGCAACTACAATTTCTCAACACTTTACTACTTTAGACAAACTATTGCATTGGGTCGATGAGGGAGAAGACGAGGAATTGACAACTATCGATGGAATCGGAGAGAAGGTTGCAGCAATATTCAGGGATGGAATATTGAAAAGACAAATTTTGATCGACGAACTCTCTTCAATAATCAATATCACAGAAGAAGCAGAAGCATCCAGTGGTGTACTCGACGGCAAAACCTTCTGCATTACTGGGTCTCTTACTCGCCCCAGAAAAGAAATAGCTCTTGCAATAAAGAATGCAGGAGGAAAAGTAGTCAGTAGTGTTAGTAGCAATCTAGATTTCCTTATCGCAGGAGAAAAAGCAGGTTCTAAGTTAACCAAGGCCCAACAATTGGATGTTGAAGTTTGGACTGAACAGGAACTGTATAGTCAGATTGCAGAGCCGAAAAAGGGCCCTAAGACGCTATTTGATTATGACATGTGACCAACGGACATAAAAGAGATAGTTGCATGCCAAAGTTATGAAAAGAAAACTACTGCCAATTTCATTAGTGCTGCTATTGCTTTGCTCTTTAGCACCACTTAGTACCGGCAATAGTAATGGAATTTACAACCAAGGGTCTGGTTGTGGAGGAGGATATTGTCACGGCTCCAACACTAATGCAGTTGTTTCAATGTCCGGGCAACCAACTAGTTACACTCCCGGACAAACCTACACTCTTTCTATCTCAGTAACAGGCGGGGCTAACTCCAATAATGGTGGATTTAGTCTAGATGTCAGTCTAGGAACTCTCTCAGCTGGAATTGGTTTTGCAGTCAATGTCAACAGCGCTCAAGACAGCGCAACTCACTCAATTACTGGCAGCAGCCAACGTTCGTGGTCAATTGATTGGATTGCTCCAGCTTCCGGTTCCGGAGTGGCAGTTTTGGATTTAGCAGGCAATGCTGCAGATGGAAATGGTAACAATCAAGGCGATAACTGGGATGCAATTAGTTTCCAAATTCCAGAGGCTGGTGCGCCGAGCAACACACCTCCAAGCGCCTCTAACTTACAATTGAGCCCGTCAAACCCTGTTACAACCGACACACTATCTCTGAGTTATTCCTACTACGACTCAGAAGGAGACATAGAGGCCGATACTGTAATCCATTGGTATAAGGATGGAGTTTTGGAGACTTCTAGAAATAATCAAACCACTGTTCCTAGTTCCTTAACTACCAAGGGTGAATCATGGAATGTAAGCGTAACTCCAAGCGATGGAATGGACGATGGTTCGCCAATACATTCGACAAATTTGGTAGTTGTTAATTCGATACCTACTGTTATCACAGCATCTATTTCTCCAGCAGATGCAACAGAAAGTGATAATTTGACATTGATGACTAGTTATTCAGATGCAGACAATGATTCATTGACTTATGAAACCGAGTGGTATGTAGACGATACAAAGATTTCAGCATTCGACAACGATCTAGTTGTACCTTCAGTAGCGATTAGGGATGGTGATAACTGGTATGCTAAAGTGAGAGTCAACGATGGTGAGGCAAGCAGTCCTTGGTTTACAACCCAAGTCATTTCAATAGGCAGTGACAACACTGCTCCAACTATGGTCAGTGTATCGATTGGTGGGCCATATACAACTGTTGATGAATTAGTAGCAACAGCCGTGGGCGAAGATTCAGATGATGATCTGTTGACATATGAGTGGCAATGGGAATCATATTCACAGTCACAATGGATGTCTACTTCTTTCACAACTAATACTGTGCCATCTTCTCAAACTACTAAGGATGAAGGCTGGCGAGTAAAGTGTAAAGTTTCTGATGGGAAGGTTGAATCCGATTGGATGACTAGTGCCTCAGTATTCATTTCAAATAGCCCTCCGGTATTATCTAGCCTTTCAATCGATCAAGATTCAGTATATTTCCAGAACGAAGCGACTTATTCATACGAAGCATCAGATGTAGACGGAGATGATATTTCGGTTGTAGAGCAATGGGATTTGGATGGTGATATTCTAACCTTAACCCTAGAGATTAATGATGGCTTTACTACAGCAGAAGAAACTCTTTCAGATACAGTTCAAATTTTGAATTCCCCGCCGACTGCAACTTATGATGGAACAACAACTCAGGATGCATTGACCGACTTGAACCCCACCGTCTTAACAGATGATGCAAATGGGGACTCCGTTGAAATATCCTGGATCTGGTTACGAAATGGTTTCACAACCGATTTCAATCAAAGTTTGGTACTATCTTCTAACTTAGGGGCAGGAGATATATGGACTGCGATAGTAACTCCTAACGATGGCATAGAAGACGGCCAAGCATTAGTGGTAGAATTTACAATATCAAACACAGCTCCAGTTGCAGTGATAAGGGCGCCGGAAACATTGTTGCAAGGTTCAACAGTGACATTTTCAGCAGAAGATTCAACTGATATTGATGGTGCTGTGGTAAATGCGATTTGGAGTATTGATGGAGTAGTCGCCCATAACGGAATGATGTTTACCACAATTATGAGCGAACAAGCAACCATCGGCCTCAAAGTGGTTGATGATATGGGCGAAACAGATTCTATTTCAGAGACATTTAACGGAGATTTGCCACCTTACGCAAGTAACACTGTTGCTGAAGCGGATGGAAGAGAAATTGTGTTGACTTGGAATGGAGATGCTAACGAATGGGCTATTGTACACAACGGACAAGTCATCGATACAACTACTGAGAAAACATATCGCCACTCCCCTACTATTGAAGGCGAGCATACTTATTCAATCATGCCAATTGTAGATGGGCAACAAATTGAATGGAGCGGCAGCGAATCTACAGATTCTGCAGAATTAAATTCAGACAGTGTACCAGAAAAACCGGGACCAAGTGAGACGGCAGGAATGATTTTCAGCATTATTCTATTGATTGCAGGAATTGCAGGTGTCGTAATTTCATTTATCCCTAGGAGGGATTGAATGAGATTAAAGATAGTCATCGTTCTGCTAGTATTGTTATTATCAGCAACAGTTTCTACCGCCAATCCTGGTGGTAAAGGTGACGATGTTCGTTCTAGAGATTGCGCAGGCTCATGCCATGCATCCTCGTCTTCGAATGGGATTTCTACAGCAACACTAGACATTAACTTTCCAAATGATGTTTATGCGGGGTTACTAATCGAAGTCCAAACATCAGTGGGGAATGTCGATGTTAGTTCCAATAACATGGTCGGTATGGCCTTACTAATCAATTCTGATGGGGCCAAAGATTTGCCAGCGAACGGTGGATGGGAAATTGTGACAGATCCTAATGGTGGCACAAATAATTATGTTGAGATTACAGATTCATTTTCATCTCAAAACATTGTAAATAGAAGTTGGACTTTACGTTCTCCCTCAAATCCAGGAACTTACGAATTGTATCTTGCAGTACAACATGGAACTCCTGAGGGAGGGGTTGCAATGAGTGGCATTTCTCAGGCTAAATCTGTTACAGTAGAAGAGGTGCCAGAGAATTTACCTCGTTTATCCGAAGATTGGACTCCTACAAACCTTAGAGAAATCGGAGTTGAAACAATAATCACAATCGATACAGTAAATGTCGATTCAGCAACTGTAGAATTGATGAATGGTGCAGAGATCATTACAATTCCAGTAGTTGATAATGAATTTACAATACCAGCTGCAGTAAACCCTGGTACTGTACAATGGAGGTTGATTATGGAAGGAGAGGGGCCAACTCAATATTCTCCTTGGTTTAGATTAACGGCGCAAGAACCGGGCTGGGAAGTTGACGAAACCGCCCTATATCTGCAAGGGGTTGCCTTATTCTTATTATGCGCAGGACTAGTTGTACTGATGAGAACTGAAGAAGAAGATTATCTGAAAGATTACGACAATACTTCTCATCTAAACGAATCCACACAATCTGCTGAAGAATATAGCAATCCACAACAAGTAGTCGAAGAACAGATTGCTACAACTCCTGAAGTACAACAAACTCCACCTTTACCAGCTACTGGTTTACCGGAAGGCTGGACTATGGAGCAATGGGCGTACTATGGCCAAGAACATCTTGATAACCTAGCTAAGGAGGGAGTCCAATGATTTCAGCAGGAACCTTACATGTTATATCGACTGAATTGACAATTGGAATGTTCGCTCTTTCCGGAGTAGCATTCTTACTTTGTCTCCTAAAGAAAGGACCTGATTCTAGAGAAGCAGTTGCACACTGGGCGCTTTTAGGGGGAATCATCGCAACACCAATTGCAATAATTAGTGGAGTTAATGCTTCTCCCGGAGATGGAATCGACAACCCAATTTTAGCGAATAAATTACTGCTTTCCATGGCCTCAGCTGGTTTGGCAATTGGTATTCTATTGAGGCGCTTTATGGGAGGGAAAGTAGATTCGCGACATGCTGGTATTGGTATGACTGCAGTTGGATTGATGCTCGTAACTGCTGGCATGGGTGGAGAATTTTCTAGAGGAGAGACTCTTCTATTATTCGTACCAAAAGAAACGGTCATGATCTTCCCAATATGGGCTAGTGTAATTTTGATTTTATTAGGGCTAGTGATTTTAGGAAAATCAGCCGTAGAGCATCGAAGCTGAAGCTGGTGTAGGTTCAGAATCGGCGCCTTCCATCATACTGCGTATCTGTTCTTCTAATTGCTGAGCTTCCTCTAATAGTGGACCATGATCTAAATCTACAACAGGAAGCATCTTGTTTAGATGCTCTATGATTACGGCAGCAGCTCTTGCATCAGGGAACCTTGGGTCGGCCTCTACCATGATGCTCATGATATTGCGCCCCCTACTTCCTCCTTCGCTTAGCATAGCTCCAGTCATTCCCTTAATCACTCCTTGTTCGAGTAATGGGATTTCCATTTCTTTCAATAACTCGACCATCTTAGGAGTTGCTGCAACTCCAAGAACATCAACATCATCAGTGTCTTCGTATTCGACCATCGGCTCATTTCCATTCAATCCGCCCTTCATCCCTTTACGAGCAAAAGCATCGATTAAGACTCCCATGGCCGCCTTTTCATTTTTCGACCAAGCGAAGATTTCACTTACAATTTCATGAACAAGTGGATCTGGAACAATCAGCTCACTCATGAGCAAGAGAACCTTATCACAACCTTCGATTTTGCAAATCGGTTTACCGGAGTATGCGCGAATCGGCGGGAGAGGCACTCCATCTTGTACCAGGCATATTGCTGGCAGTTTTGGATGAGCAACCCCTCCAATAAACTCCAGTTCAAGATGATCGATTAGAAAATGAGCGACAACACTCGAAACCATTCCAACACTAGGGAAGCAACATACAACCAGTGCATCTTCGATATCAGCATTCTTGTCCAGCCAGACCTTCGCCCCTTCCATGGCATTAGGACAACCAACTCGTGTATAATCTCGCCCCCTTCGATGCTCAAATCAATCCCAAGCGATTTGAAGGTGAAGCG
>QQSA01000054.1 GCA_003602535.1 Candidatus Poseidoniales archaeon | reverse complement strand
ATCCCAAGCGATTTGAAGGTGAAGCGTTCAAGCCAATATATGGGCGAGGAAAGGCCACATACACTTTCTCCATCGGCATGGAATCGTTATGAGACATGTCCGAGAATGTATTGGCTTAGTAGGCAAAAACTCCCTCGTAAAGCTGGCATGGCCGCCAGTTTGGGTACTGCAGTCCACGCATCTGTCGAGGATTTACTGCAAGTAGATCTTTCAGGATTAAAGCCGAACAAAACACACTGGCTTCCAGAAATGGCTGAAAAATTCTTGAAACAACGCTGGGAAGAGGAGAAGGAAGTTTTCCACGCTACACCACGCAGGCCGATGTGGAAAGAAAAGGAATGGGATAAAGCAAAGAAAATGCAGAGAGGAGCGATTAAGATGCTTCTGGAATTCGTAGGTGCTAAAGGCCTCACGCCACTCAAAACAACAGTCGCAATATGGAAGAGTTTACTTTCGCGAGTTATCGCAGTTGAGGGCGAATTAAGAACCAAAGATAATCGGTTAATGGGTCGTTTAGATATGCTATTTGCTGATGTAGATTCCAATGGCAATTTGAAGGGATGGATTGTAGCGGACTTGAAAACAGGACGCGCACCTGAAGAAGAATTGAAACCAGAAGTCCAAAGACAATTATTGCTCTACAGAGACATTTTGCTGTCAAATAATGAGAACGCACCACCAGTCAAAACCGAAGGCTGGTATACGGCTAACTCAACTCGTTACACCGCGAATGGCCCCTCTGTTCTTGATGATGCATTGGCAGCATGGGAGGCAACAAAGCCAACAGAAAAACCATTGGAGGCAACGCCGGGGCAGTCATCTTGCGGAGGGTTTTGTGATTGGAAGGCATGGTGCCCTCATTGGTGGAATTGGCGGGCAAAAAATGGAACATTAGGCAGTGATGATTTTTCAGATTCAGTAATTCTCTTGCATCATTTTGATGAAGTAAATGGATCAGGTGTAGCCGAACTTTGTGAACCTGCTAATGCGGAGGGTAGGCCGATGCCTACTGGATTACAGGTTCCAATAACCTTTGATGGACGTGGTAAAGAGGCTTTACAGGAGTTATTGGCAACCGGACATCAAGGACCAATATTCATCGGTAGCGCCATGACAAATCGCGAGACTTGGCGAGTTGGCCATTGGTGTGATGTTTTGGCCTGGTCACCAATCTCTGACGCTTGAAATGTATTCTTTCAAGGTCTCTCTTGCGCCTTCATCCTCAATTCCATTTTGAGATAATAGCCAATTCAAATATCGCTGGTCTTCTCTCCCAATAGTCAGTAAATCCTTGCCCCTATGTCTTCCAAAAGCGACTATGTAAGCGCCTTCGTCAATTTTTATTCGTCCTTGTTTGTCTAGAGATTCTAAGTCTCCCAAAGAACGACCTAACTCACTTTCATCTTTACGAATATCTCCATTGATTAACCAATCTTCAATTTCTTCCAGAGAGCGCCTGAAATTCGAGGGGTGGTCTCGCATTACTCTCCAAAGTAGTAGCAAACAGGCAGCTGCGTCGGCAGCAGCATCGTGAGCATTGGAAAGATCAATTCCGTGACGAGCACACTGGGCTCCTAAATTGTGAGGCCTTGGGATTTTCAATCTCCGAACCGCTTCTAGAGTATCGATCACAACAAGTGGTTTTGGAGGAACCATCCCGCATCTGTAATATTCATTTTGAAGTAAAGGCATATCGAACCTTCTAGCATTATGGCCAACAATAACTGCTCCGTCCATCAGATCAAATAATTCACTTGCATAATGTTTGAACACGGGCTCATTTCTGACTTTGGAATCATATATTCCATGTACCCGTGATGCGCCCGAAGGAATCGGCCTTTGAGGATTGATTAAAACATCATAATGTACTGTACTACCGTCCGCCTCTGCACCGATGAGAGCGACTTGCACAATCCGGTCATTATTTGTCGAAACACCAGTTGTTTCTAAGTCGAAAGCAAGGACTCTTTGCCCCTCTAAAACATCGACCATATTGAAGGGCTAGAGTCCGAACCAAATGAACATCACTACACAATTGCTATTTCTACGATAGTATGACGGGCCCATATGGGTGTCAAGGATTGGTTCAGGAAAAAGCCTGAAACAACTGAGGAGATAGTGGAGGCTTCGATCGAGCTACCTGAACTAGACAAGGACGCCTTATTCGAAGAAACATTTTCAACATTAGATTCTGATGAAGTAGAGTTAGAAGCCGAAGAAATAGTGGACTCAACTCCTGAATATGATTCAGGAGATGTTGATATGAATGCGTTACTTGAAGATGAAATGTCTTCAAATTATGAACTTAATACTGTTGAAGAAACCGAGTTTGAAGATATGTTAACCGGTGCTGAAATATTAGGTGATTTGCCAGAAGAAATCGATTTCGAATAGGATTAATCCTATCCATACAGGGGTCATGATTAGATATGATACACTCTAGGGAGGTATATGAACCGAAAGAGAGGCTTGCTATTGACCTCTCTAATTTTGATTCATTTATTGGCTGGTTGTACGAGTGTTTTGGATGACGCTGTTGAGCCAAGAGCCGTTTTGACAGCAACATCCAATGACATTCAACAAGGCGAAGAAGTAACCTTTGATGCCCGCTCCTCAGATGCCATAGAAGGTTCGATTACAGAATTCCAATGGGACTTCGGCGACGGGGTAGAGCAGACAACAATTACCGGTTTTACTTCTCATCAATTTTTAATCTCTGGACAATTCAATGTTCAGCTTACAGTTGTAAACGATCAAGGAGGCACAGATACAACCAGTACCCTAGTACGTGTTAATGGTGCCCCAATCCTCAATCTTTCAATACCAGAAGTTGTTAGAAGTGGAGATATTGTTATGCTAGATGCTTCAGGAACTATTGACCCAGAAGGTGCTCCACTAGAGTTCACTTGGGATCTAAATTTCCTAGAGGATAGCGACGGCGATGGCGATGCAAGAAACGACATCGACTCAACAGAAGAAGTAGTATATTTACCAACAGAATCCAGTGGCACTATTATTGGATTTTTGACAGTAGATGATAACCAAGGCGGGGTTGCTGCTGAGCAATTCACCATCGAGGTCCAAACTCGCCGGTTCAAGGTTTCTTGGCTTCAAACCACTCTTGAATGGAATTTCGATGAGTATCTAGAACAAGGAGATAGTTGGAATAGTAACATGACTCCAGGTGAAGGTGCAAGAGTTTTGGCTTATGAGGCAATGCTTGAGTTAGACCAAGATTTGGTATTACCTCCAGATGATTTCACATTATCACTGAATATCTTAGACGATGGTCATCGACGTAGCGCCGACACAAGTCCGGGCAATATCACTAGAAACGAGTCTACAACTGCAGAATTAAATGCTAGCAATCTAAACCCATTCGGCGAGGAAGAAGTTCTGGAAGCAGATAGTGCAGATCAGTTGTTAGAAGGGCTGCTAAATCAACCAGGTGCCCGCTTTGGCCAAGGAGAATGGATTTGGACAGTAATCGCTCAAAATGCTAATCCTGATTCTACATTCCCCGGCCAACCAGATCCAGATAGCGGTAATGATTGGAACCTCAACATAGTAATTACAGTACTAACTCCAGTTCTGACTGAAGTGGCTTATGAGTAATCAACTGAATTGAATCGGCTGGATAGTTTTCCAATTCGCATTAGCCAATTTCTTTGCTTTGCCATCTGCTATGATAGGGTGAATCTTGTTTAGCCTTCCATGCATTCCATGTACACCAAACTTTACGCGCAACTCTACTTTGCGCTCACGTTCTGCAGCCTCTAACTGGTCATCATCCAATTCGATACTAGCCATCTCTTTACCTGTGGTAATTGAAGATACAGAGAACATGTTGCCATTGACATGAGCCCTCGGCCTGAAGTCCATATCGTTTGGATTGTTCATCCAAACTTCTAGGTCGACAGAAAGGTAATCGCGGATGTTGACTCGCTTGATATCGATGGAATCTACCATGTTGACCAGTCATGCCGAGAGGGCGGGGATTCAAAATCTCTCGCATTCTATGGGGGCATGGGGTTTCACCCTAGTGTTTGATATGGGTTGACAGTGATTTCCAAGTTATGTCACCACCTACTATTGGACAAGGCACACAAAAAAAGGCTAGATTACAAAGACTCAAGGAAGAGGTCAAGAGATTTGTTTTTGCAAATCCAGGATGCAGTGCTCAATCCATCGTTGCACATCTTTCACACGATAAGAAACTAAGGAATCATGGGTTAACTCCAAGGAAAATAGGATTCTTTATTCCAAGGCATTTGAAGACCCATCTGGTTTGGTGGCAAGACCATGTTGCCGGAAGAAGAGTTTACGGCCCAGAGGATATTGATTAATCGACAGCATGAAAGGGCACCTTGCTCACCATGATTACATGGGTGGAGTCACGGCTTACTTCGATCTTGACGGCACCCTATTGGACGCTTCTAGTGAAAAAAGCCTGACTGCGTTGCTATCAAAGCGACGACCATGGCGAATACCACTCGGAGCAACAATGTGGACTCTCGGCTTTATCGGTAATTTACTACGCGCTCGTTCAGTATATGATGCAGCAAGAAATAGGGGCCATTTGGCATTATGTCATTGGGATACGCTAAGAAAACTATCTTCCGAATTAGTTGATTCAAAATTATCAAAGATGGTTCCTAAAGAAGCTCGTGATAGATTAGAATGGCACCGAGAACAAGGCCACAGGTTGGTTTTGGTAACAGCTACAGTAATGCCAATGGCTCAAGCGATGGCTGAAGATCTCAATATGGATGCTGTTTATGGCTGTGGTCCCAAAGAAATGACTGGAATTATGAGCGGCTCTGAGAGGGGATGGAGCGTCCCGCGCCGTAAGGGCAAAGTTCCCATTGTGCAAAAAGACGCCGAATCAGTAGGGCATGACTTAGCTGATTGCTGGGGATATGGGAATACATATGCTGATTCATTCTTCATGTCAATTACTGGTAATCCCGTTGCAGTTAATGCTGAAGGCGGGTTGAAACCTCTTGCTAAAGAGAAAGAGTGGACGCAATTTGAATGGCGTGTTTGATGCGCCCGTCGCGCTTAAATGGGGAAGGCAGGTCGCCGAGACTGCACTGGCCCCATAGTGTAGCCTGGATATCACAGTGGCTTGCGGAGCCACGAACCCGTGTTCGAATCGCGGTGGGGCCGCTCTTACTCTTCTTCGTTGACTAAGGTCAATTTTTGATCTAAAGCCATTCGTGCAGACGAATTAATAATCGGTAATATTGCTAAAGCAACACAAATCGCCATACACATGCCGCACATGTAAGCCATCAATCTAGTAATTTCAGTCACGCCTTTGGGCAAAATTTCTCCAGAAACTCCCACCATCATCCATGTTCCTGCGAATCCTCCAATTAGGCCAATTAGTGACCCGGAAATTGCTAATTTCACTCCTAATAATTTCAACCGGAAAAGCATGAACCCTCCCACTAGAACTAGTAACCCTCCAACAAATAATGAATATCCTCTTACAGAATATGCGCCCTCGTCTCTAACTTCATCGTGATATTCTTGATAATCCTCAGCTGTTATGTTGACTTCTTGATTTTGATAATTTTCTAAAATAGGTTCAAGGTCGGCTTCTGGAAAATCCTTCGCTAATGAATTTTGAATGTCTCCAAAACCAATTACAATCATTAAAAGTGATCCAAATATTAGAAGGATAGCAATCGTTTTCGGTCCCTTTTTATCAGGCCTAGGTGCGAAAATAGAAGCAGGGGGGGCAATGCCATCATCGTCTTTCATTCTAATCGAGAAATCATCAGTCATCGGAACAAGCCTCCAGCCCAACTCTCAAATTATCCGGAATAACGAGTGAAGTCATATCAGTCATGCTTACACAAACAGTTACTTGTTCGCTAGACCATAGAAGCTCGTTATTTTGATTGTGAAACCTATATTGCCAGATACAAGATTTGTTACCAACATTTGAAATCCATATCGTAGCAGTTACAGAGTCACCATACCTAAACGGAGAATGGAATTCGGATTTGATGTCAACAACAGGGAAACCAATATTCATTTTACCAATAATGTGTGAGTAATCAAAACCACATATATCGATCCATGCTTCTTCAAAAAATCGGTGAGCCAAATCATATATTCTGGGATAGAAAGCAATACCCGCCATGTCAAGCATTGGGAAATCAACCCTACGGGTCAAGCGAACTGCCATGCTGCTGCGTGAAGGGGCCACTTATTCAAGCATCCTCGGGCTTGGGCCATTTTTTTGCTAAAACTTTAGCAAGATCATCATCCAACTTTGCATTCCACCAATCACTACCTTGCCATATCGCATAGCGGCCACGAATGCCTCTGATGTCGGCATCTTTGAATGAACAGTTTCTGAAATTAGACAGGTTCAGTCTTGCCTTTCTTAAATCCGCTCCACTAAAATCACAATTATCGAATGCTGATTTCATCAAGTCAACTTCAACCATCGAAGCTCTTCTAAAATCGGAGTCAACAAAATTACCCTCGGTTAGATCGGCCCGATCGAGAATCGCTCTTCTAAAGTTGGACCGGGGATGGTTTCCTCTTCTTAGTAATTCATCCGCATGATTTTGGAAGGACCAATCCAAAGGAGTTTCTTCCTTGTCGGTACTACTGCCCGACATTACCATGATGCCACCTCAGTATCGACTTCTCTTGTCGAGATGCGCACGGCCTTCTGGAGTTAAGATCGCATAACGATTCTTTTCCTTTGCAGAAGGAGGGGTGACTAAGAATCCTCTTTCTCTAAGCCGGTTTAGGTATAGGGAGAGGTTACCGGGAGGCTCTAGACCGGCATCGATGAACAATTGATCAATCACTCTCGGAGGACTATCATTAATTCCTTCAACATCCCTTAGATATTGTATGGCACCTAATACTTGGTCAGGTTTACGAATCAAGCTACAATTATCGATCAATGCTCTAAATGCAGATCCACGTTCTGGAAGTCCCGCTTCTCTGGCAGCATCTACAGCAGCTTCAATCGCTCTTTCCCGAGCGTTACGAATTCTAGAAAGTGCGATTGACCAGGTATCGTCCTGACGAACTCTGGTTAGGCGCTCATCAACACTGGATTGAGCACCACTGAGGTCAATTTCAACATCGCCGGCTCGAATTAGAACTTTAGTATCGTCTTCCATTTTTTCACCTTCTATTGTCTCCGACTCAAATATTATTCATAATAATTGTAGTATCACCGTGTTCGATTACCTAGCCGGATTCGCTCAAAACCTCATACAATCAGTGTATTAAAGGCATGTTTACCTCAGTACAGAATGTTATTAGCGGCCTCTAGTAAATAACATTACGGCTTATTTGAGGCAGTCGTCAAATCTTATGTTTCAGTATTGGTATAGGATAAGGCACTTGAAGGAGCGTCCTATTCATTCAAACAACCGGGTGTTAAAATGAGGCGCGTTACCCCTGTCCTGATTATGCTTTTACTACTTGGCTCATGCTTTCCAATTAATTTTTCATCAGCCTCTGGAGAATCTACAACAATCTCGACATTTGTTGGCGGATATGCTTCAGTAGATGTAGAATTACAAGGAGGAGTGACCAACAACTCAACCACAATCGATGTACCAAGAAATGTTACCTTCAATACAGTAACTTTTGATGTAGAAGTCGATCAATCTCAAGACAGCCCAGGCCAAGTATGGATTGATTTTGATGAAGATGGGGTATTCGAATGGGAATTTGCTGGGGTAGGTTATGGGGACATAGGTCGCCAGAACCAATTTTATGATGGAAGTGAGTGGATTGTTACAGGTATGAATTCTGGAACTAGTGACGTTCCAGGAATATTACTGCCACCATCCGCAAATCTGCAATCGTCTAATCTTAATGTTAGCTTTACGAGCCAAGTCGGAGGAGGATTCTTTGCAATAGGAGATTATCAGGAAGTAGTAGAATCTGATATTGATGGCGACGGACTTCCCGAGCCAGTATTTTTGTCAACAATCAATTCAACAAATTACTCTACTACGATTTCTTGGATGGATTGGTCTTCAACTGGTGGGTTGACAACCTCGACACCATTGCAAACTTGTAATAATGCAACATCAATATCTGTTGGCGATTTGAATGGAGATGGCGATGAAGACATAGTTGCCTTTTCTTCGATATCTAACAGTGCATGCATTCACATTTCCAATGGTACAACATTCGATCCATCAGTCAACATTTCATATTCAGGATTGCTTGGCGGAAAGGTTGGCGATTTGAATAACGATGGTTCTGCAGACATCATTACGATTCATGAAATGGGAGTTCTTTCGTTCAGAGTCTGGGATAATTCCTCTTGGGGGTTAGCTTCAAGTGTAGATCAAACAATTAATCCAAATGGTTCGGTAGGTATTCCTGCAAATTTGGTATCTCTTCATGTGGAAGACTTTTTCGGAACAGGAAATGATTCTGTATTGGTAATGGATAGTATGGGCCATTGGACTAATTGGGATGTGTATTCCGGATTTTGGGGCGGTCCTCTTACCACATTTGATAATATTAATCGGGATGAAATATTAACTGATTTAGATGGTGATGGAGATATTGATTTAATCGGTTCTAATGATTTAGGATACGCGTTACAAATCAATAACGGGACTCAATGGGATACTACGATTGTACAAAGCCAAATCGAATTATTGAATTCAACAATTATGGATTTTGATAATGATGGTTTCTTGGAGTTGCTATCTCCTGTACCCGGTTTTTCAGACGGGTCCTCTTCAACTCTTGAAGGAAATATAACCTATCGATCAATAAACGCTTCCAGCGTTGGGACTCTTGCTATGATTGAGTTAGAGCCTTGGACAATGCCGACTTCAATATCTGCGATGGACTTAGACAATGATGGTCTGGCAGAACAGATTGTAGCAGCTGGTGAATTAACTAAAGGAGTATTCATTGGTAGCTGGCATAGCATTGAACTAGATGCGAATGGAGATGGTACCTTGGAGATGAGCCGAGCTGGTTATGCTGGAGATTCATCAAATGGTTTGGAACCATTAATGATGTCTGATGAAGTCGATGGAATCAAAGATGATTTAATCCCTATTTTAGCTACATTACCTTCAACCACGGATTTGTATGGCATCTCGATGTCAAACTATTCCATGTCTGTCAGTAGTGTTGGAATCGGGCAATTTAATTTCTCTAATCTTGATATTGGATATGACTGTAATTTCCATGTTGACATTAATCCACATGTAACTAGTAATTTGACGAATGTAATCAATCAAGGAATGACTGCAGGAACAGGAAGCTATTCTGTGCCTATACCTGTGAATTCTACTCAGGCTGGAATGATTTCACTCAGCAATATAGCGGCTATTCATGTGCCGGGGGCGCCTAACCTAGCACTGCCTGCGACTCCAATTCTAATTTTAGATGAGGTGACTTCTGAACAAATTATGTTGTCTTGGAATGATTCTTCATACATCGAATCAGGCGACCTCGTTGAATTTGAAATGTTCCGTTTAGATTCAGCAAATGCATCACTTTCATTGAACGATGTATATCTTGCAACAATAAATAATATCACGATTGATACAGATATAGAAGTGGGCTCGACATATTGGTATTCAGTAAGGTCAGTTCATTCATTTGGCGTCACTTCGAACCTATCCAATATAATCGAAGTTACAGTCCCATACCCTGCGTCCCCTAGTGCTATTGAGGGCATTGTTTTCGAAGATGTAGGAAATGATAGTGGAGGGGCGTTGATAGTTTCTTGGAACCATTCTCTAGAATCAATAGATCATTACGAGATATATCTCGAGAATAATTCATTCAGCAGTATTTCAGGCCTGACTCCAGTAACCAGTGTTAACTCATCATCGAACTCAACCAACCTTACCGGGCTGGTAAATGCACAAGGATATTGGGTGGCAGTAGTAGCAGTAGATCAATATGGAAATTCTACAAATGCAGTAGTTTCTGTAGGGCCGACTTATCCAAGAAATGATACGGTCATCGCAGTTGAATTGGACCTTGATGTAAGTACAGAAATATCTCTAGGATCGCCCTTTTCTTTAGAAATAAGCGCCTTAGTTGATGGGGTTTCATCGATCCCGGACGGAAACATCGTAGTGTCGATGATTGCCAATTCGCAAACTTACCCAATTATGACCAATTGGGATGGAATAAACCTCACCGACTTTGCGGATTTAGGAGTATTTACCGAGGATGTTTATGGTAACGTGACGTTTTTGGCTGAATATAGTGGGTTTGTTGGCGATGCTCAAACTAGAGACATATCTTCCGCCTCTGTATCGAAAACCTCTCATGTATCAATTGGGGCTATTCTTACTGCTGGACAACCCGACTATGAATTGGATTGGGATAATGAAACAGATGTTCGAATAAATTTGGAAGCGGTTAATCTACAACAGACTCAATTGCTAGAAGGTGCAGTAATATCTTGGGCAATATCTAATGAAAGTACCAATCAATCGTTGAACGGTACCGGTGTAATCAATAATGGATTTAGCCAATTCTTAGTAAACTTCCCTGGAGGTGGAGAATTATTTGTTAATCTAACAGAGCCATCTTGGATTGATACAGGAAGCACCACGCTGCAAATCAGTCTAGTGCCGTATGGAACACAAATAGAAGAAAACCAGACCGATGAAAATGAAACCAACCAAACTACAAATTGGTCTCCGAGTATCATGGGAGAAGTTACCGTGGATTGTGGAGATGTAGAGATAGATCCAGATAACCTACAAGAAATTAGTTGTACGATTACAAATCCTAATAATTACAGTATCACAATTTCTCTAGAGCCAGAAGGAGGATGGTCTGAATGGTCGAATTTCATAACTTTCGCACCTTCATCAGGTGAAGAGGAAATCATGATTGAAGAATTTGCAAATTACGATCTGAAAATCGAAGCTACGGTTCTATCCTCATTACCTCCAACTGGTAAGATAGAAATCGACCTGAGACAAATTCCATCTGATTATGATTCGATAAATTCGAGACCACTTACATACGAAATCGATTGGGTTCTTGCAACGTCTGATGTTGTTGAACCGGACCCAGACGATGAAAATAATAATACTCAGACTACTAATGATGCTGAGAAGTCTAGTTCTGGTAATTCAATGGTAATTATTGGCGGAATTGGAGCGGTTGCTCTGATTGGGCTAGTTGCTTTCATTGTTTTACGTATCAGAAATAGCGATATTGAAGATTGGAGTGAGGAAGATTTAGACTTCGACCCAGTAGTAACATCAGACGCAGTTTCCAAGCCACTGCCTGTTGGACTTGCTTTAGATGAAATCCAAGACAAAACCATCATTGACGAGACTCCTGACAAACCAGATTTCATTGCAGAATTTGATGAAGAAGGCGTCCAGCGAGAGACTAACGAAGATGCTTACGAAGAAGAGTATGAAGAAGAGTACGAAGAAGAGTACGTAGAAGAAGCCTCTGAAAACGACGACGATTCAGGCATTACAGTAGATGAGAATGGAACTGAATGGTATGAGGATGAAGTTGGAGTTTGGTGGTTTAGAGACCCTGGCCAAGAAGACTGGTCCGAATATGTCGAATGATTTCGCAATACCTTTGAATGAGTCTAGTTGAGGGAATGACATGGCAGCCCAAGCATCGTATGATTTAGTTCTGCATAAAGACGCAGATCCGCGTACAGGCGGAGTTGCAATCTGTGGTTTTTCTACGGTCGGGATGGTTGGAGTTATCGCAGCTTCTCATGTAATTAGCCAACTTAACCTCGGCCAGCAAGGCACTGTACTAAATTCAGAATTTCCTGCAATGGCATTAGTGCATCATGAGATACCTAAGCACCCAGTAAGGGTGTATCAGGGGGCTAATGTTGGAGTTTTTACAGCCGAGGTCAGATTTGGTCCAGAAAGAGATGTTTTATTCGCTAATACGGTGTTAGAATGGTTTACTAAAGGCGGATTTGATCAGTTAATTGTAATCGATGGAGTGGCTCGTGAGAATATTGATGATAGAGATGGATCTTTGTACGGAGTTAGTGCTTCCAAGGATGGTAGGATTCGACTGAAGAATGCAGGAATTGAACCTGTAAGGCAAGGCGTAGTAGCAGGAATCGCGGGTTATTTGATTGCTGAAGGAGATCGTTTAGGTTTGGACATCACGGCAATTTTAGCAGATTGTAACCCGATGTATCCAGATGCAAGAGCGGCTGCTATGGCGGTTGAAGCAGTTAGCGAATTAACAAATATCGACATACCCCTTTCTTCGTTATTGGAAGATGCAAGAAAGATCGAGGACAGCGTGAGGGAAGTTTTCGAAAATTCTCAAACGATGTTGCCTGCGCCAGAAGATCAAATAGATCCTTCATTCAGCTAATCGTGCAACGTTGAGAACAGTTTCCCAGTCAGCGTCGGTAGCAAACATTGCTTCTGGCATCTGACAACGTGACATTTTGAATCCAGCCTTTTCTAAACCGGACTTGATTTTCTTCATGGAAGGAATCTGGCCAACTCCTGCTGCAATTCCTAAATCATCGACTGCAACCAGTAAATGTTCTTGAGACAATAATTCTGCAGATTCTGAAAGATGCCTAACCGAACGCTCAATTTCTCTCTGAGAATGCTCAACATCAGTATTATTCCAATCAAGTGGGAAATCATCATCTCTTCCTGCACACAATTCAATTGCTCTTTCAACAGTCATTCTTCCTGCAATATCAGAATCAAAAATAGGACCAGTCCACATCGGACCAGAAAACTCACCTTCTGCTTGGGTAGCAAAATGGTAGGGTGTAGATCGAATTCTGTAACCTATATTATCACTCCAATTCGAAGCCTCTTCTTTAGAACGTTTTAGAAGTACAGTGACTCGAACATGGTGGCCATCAAAAAGCGATAATATTGGATGCATTGATTTATCGTGCATCGCAGCAATACGGGCAATAGTTCCAAGGAGAATCCGAGTTGCATCGTCATGCATGTATGAATCGGTAATTCCAACGGCACCATATCTTCTAGCGGCACTAGTTTTGGCAGAACCACAAAGCGCTGCAGTATCTGTTGCAGTAACTTCAAGCACCCCTACTCTCGAAATAGCTTGTATTGCCGCATCTAAGAATCCAACGGGGGATCCAAACGGGTCTAGGTCGATCCATTGGAATGGGGCTTGTATCATCAACTTGTTAGCATCGCCTTGTACCCAATGAATACCATCTTCGACAACACCTTCTTGCTGCTTAGCGAACCTGCTTGGCTCAGGAAGCCATTCTAGATCATCTCCAATTGGGTTGGCTTGGTGAGATTGTTTTGCCCATGCAAGAGCGTCTTTATCCAAATCATTTGCAGTAATTCTCATTCTTTCTTGAGAAGGAATTTCTTTCCTCCATCTTCGTGGTCGTACCCCAGTTGCGCAAAGTGCATCTAGAACTCTGATAGTTTTCCCTTCAGGAACTAACCAGTTATGTTCTATGGCGTCTGCTAGAAGCATTACAGAACGAGTCCTTGCAGGAGCCATTGCAGGGTTAAGGAAACCTTCTCCAGTTTTTGCCGCCGGTCCTCTGGGCATATGAGATGGTTTTGGTTGATGATCACGGAGATGAACTGACGTTCGTCCTTCTAGCCAGATGTGACCCGGCCAGCCTTCAGGTTGCATACTTCTTCCTCAATAATGTTCGAAGACAATATCTTGATTTGCATGAGTAACTTTGTGACCATTGTCAACAACTTCCCCGATAATTGCACATCCAGGCATTCTTTCAGATAACCAGGTACAGACAGAATCTGCTACACTCGAATCAACAGCTATAATCATGCCACAACCCATGTTAAATGTTCTATGCATCTCTCTGTCTGTAACATTTCCGTTTTGCTGAATCCAATCAAACTCAGGTAGAATTGGTAAAGGGCTACCAATATTCCAGCCCAGAGAATCATGAAGTCTCAACAGGTTCGACAAACCTCCTCCTGTAACGTGACAAATCGCATGAATCTCATTAGTGTCACACGGACCATCTTGGATAAGATCAACAACTGGGTCACAGTAAATTCGAGTAGGATTAAGAAATACTTCGCCTAAAGTGACCGGCCCTTCATTGAATCTTTCAATTCGGTTTTCATCTAGAGAAAAAGGAGCAGCGTCTTCCCAAGATGCACCACAATGAGAAACTACATTTCGAACTAGAGAATATCCATTCGAATGAACTCCTGAGGAAGGCATACCAATCAAGACATCGCCTTCTCTCAGATTCGCTCCTGTAATTTCACTGCCCTTTGGCAACCATCCCAATGCAGTACCGGACAAATCGAGTTCATTTACAATCCCTGGTAGGCTTGCAGTTTCACCGCCAGCTAAGGTAACCCTTGCTCTACGACATGCTTCAGCTAGGCTTGCGCCCAATGCAGCATGAACCTCTGGATTTGGTTTTGGAACAGCGATATAGTCCACGAATGCTATAGGTTCAGCTCCTACACATAGCAAGTCATTGACATTCATTGCCATACAGTCAATGCCAACTCCCGCCCACTGATTCAATTTTGTTGCAATTGACAGTTTTGAGCCAACACCATCGGTTGCTAAAGCAAGATAGTTATCTCCAAATTCCACTAATCCTCCAAAACCACCGGGCAAGTCGACCGGTGCTCCAGGGCTGCCCGCCTTTCTTACTGAACGAGATAATGCACCAACTAAAGCGCCAACAGCATTACCTTCGAGGTCAATGTCAACTCCACTGCCGGCGTAGTCAAGGCCCTCTGCCATGATACCCGCCAAACATTGCCCTCTCATCATGATACCGATTGAATCTGATTTGCCATCCAAGGTAATGAAAGGTCAAGTCTGTGATCAATTCCACTATGAGTTCCAGGAAATTCTTCCCATTCATGCTCGATTTTTAATTCGGTCATTCTTTCATGGAGTTGACGTAAACCGTACTGGATATTGTATTGATCTGAATCTCCAACATCAATCCAACACGGAGGTAATTGCCTGTGATCTTCAATCATTTGTAATGGGTCCCACGATTTCCATTCACTCCATTTTTCATCATCGAATATGCAATTTTCATCGATAGGCAATGTTCCATCACTATATGTTGAAGCCATTGCAGCAATCATTAGAGTATGAAAATCATCTCCCTTCAGAGAGTTTGCATTCTTGACATATTCTAAGAAACCACTCATGCCGCCATGTGCGTTGATTTGAGTTAGAGTATTGCCCATTTCTATTCCGAATAGTAATTCAAAACCACAATCTCCAGAATGGCAAGCAACCGCATCCCAACAATCATCTAACATCCCGCGAACTAGAGCTCCATAACCTCCGCTGGATTTGCCCACAAGTCCGAATCCACTAACGTCGTATCTGCTATTTATTTCTCGCCGCAAATCATCATTCAACCAACTACCCCAGTCTCCTAGGATTTCAGAATCAATGAATTGATTTCCGCCCATAGATGTGAAGGTATCCGGCATCACTAATATCGAAGGCGGCATAATTCCACTACTTACTAGGCGTTCATGCCTTTGGGGTAAGGTTTCACTAAAAGCCCTCCAATTCGCTCTCGCAAAACCAGTTCCTGTGAAAGGTGCGAGGTAAATTATGCATGGCAGCGGCCCTTCTCCCCCTGGAGAAATATGGACCAAAATTTCTCTTTCGATCGGGTCGCCAATCTTATTCTCTAAATTTTTTGAAGAAAACGAGAAACGTTCTAGAATTCCCCTGATGGGTTCAAAAGAGTGGGCGGGCATGTACCTGCGATGGGCTTCAGGGAAATGTGCTTGGCGGTATTCCAATGGAAGCCATTGGAGGTTGAATGATGCGGTTTATCTCCAGTGGAAATGAGGGGGAAGAGATGTACAATCTCAATGATTATATGCGGTCGACAATGGCTGTAAATGTCCGGTTAGGTGAATTACAATGACTATCCAAGAATTCGACTTACCAGCAAGATGGCGCTCATTACTTCTTGACAATTACAGTGAAGCAATTCATAATCTCGAAGTTTCTTGGCCAGACATCAAATCTCTCGAAGTGTCCTACAGAGATATCGAATCGTTTGATCCCGATTTTGCATTATCCATTGTCGAAGAGCCCGAAATCAATACGCAGGCTGCAAATCAAGCCTTAGGACTCCTTCTTTCTGAATTAGGATCTCCACGGATTATTGCCTTTGTAAGGGTTATAGAATTGCCATCAGACGCTCATAGAACAGTCCGCCAACTTCGCAGTGAAGATTTGGGCTCGATGATTTCAGTAGATGCAATCGCTACAAAAATCGGAAGAGTACTTCCCAGGACCTATGAAGGATCATTTGTTTGTGCGGCTTGTGGGCATTCAACTAGGATAAGCCAGCCGAATGAGCAGGAATTGATTGAACCTATTGAGTGCTTCCAAATCGATGGCGGCTGCGGACGAAAGAAAGGTCAAACTAGATTCGTACAACGTGTTGAAGAATCAATTTTGATCGACACTCAGTTCATTGAATTGCAAGAGCCTCCTGAGAATCTCCGTGGAGGAGTTCAACCAGAGAGGATATTGTGTATTGCAGAACATGATATGGCCGGGCAACTTAATCCTGGAGATCGAGTCACTGCAAATGGAATGTTATTTGTTCGCTCCCAAAGGAAATCAGGTAAAGATACCCCAATTTTTGACATATTTATGCGAATCCATAGTATTCAGAGAGAGAACATTCCCTTAGAAGAAATCCAAATTTCAGAAGATGAAGAACGTGAGATAAAGGAACTTGCAAGAAGAGAAGACATCCACGAGATGTTGACCAAATCTATCGCACCTTCGATTTTTGGAATGACGAGGCAAAAAGAATCTCTGATGCTACAACTCTTCGGAGGAGTTGCTTCCAAAGCAAGTGATGGAACTAGATTAAGAGGCGACATCCATATCTTGTTAATGGGAGACCCCGGTGTTGCTAAATCGCAATTACTATCCTACATGTCACAGATTTCACCACGTGGAAGATTTACTTCAGGTATGTCGGCATCTGCTGCAGGTTTAACTGCAGCAGCAGTTCAAGATTCTGCAGCAGACGGGCGCTGGACTTTGGAAGCAGGTGCTCTAGCATTAGCCGATTTAGGCCTGGCAGCAATTGACGAATTCGACAAGATGAACGAAAACGACCGGTCATCTATGCACGAAGCAATGGAGCAGCAAAGGATTTCAATTTCGAAAGCGGGAAT
>QQSA01000053.1 GCA_003602535.1 Candidatus Poseidoniales archaeon | reverse complement strand
CACAGGAATACACGCTCCTACATCGGAACAAGTTGCTAAGGTTGCTTCATTGTTAGAAACAAATCCCGAAAAAATGCGAGAAATTGAAACAATAGGAATTATTTCTCGTAGAGGTATTTCTGCATTAATGGAAGGCGATATGGAAGGAGTAGGAAGAGCGATGAGTGAAAATCACCTGCTTCTAAGAAGTTTAGGAGTATCATGTCCAGAACTTGAATCTCTTATCTCTGCGGCAGCACCTTCATCGCTCGGAGTCAAACTTACCGGAGCCGGAGGCGGGGGGTGCATGATTTCATTGACACGCAACCCTAAGGAAACTAGTGAGGCGATTGAATTGGCAGGAGGAAGAACCCTCATTAGCAAGATTGCAGCACATGGAATGACAGTAGATTCTGATGAAAATTCGCCACTTTGGAACCCGTTTGAATAGTACTGTTCTTTAAATAGGGGTTTATAATCGGCCCAATCATGAACGATGAGGACCGTTTGACTGTAGTAAATGTCGTTGCCAGCACTCGAGTAGCGGAAGAACTTGATCTTCCAGATATTGCAATTCAATTGAATTGTGAATATGAACCAGAGCAATTCCCTGGTGTCGTTTACCGTGTAGCGGACCCAAAACTTGCAATTCTTATGTTCCGTTCTGGGCGTGCTGTGTGCACTGGTGGAAAGGACGAAGATAACATTCACACAGGTATCGAGCGCATGATCAACGATCTACGCTCAGCAGGAATCACAACTTGGGATCTAAAGGATGTAGAAATCGAAGTTCAGAACATGGTTGCAACCTATGCACTTCACTACCCAGAGGATTACGAAGGAACCCAAAGAATGGATACTCAAGAATTGAAGAAGGGAGACCCTCTTGCTGGACTTCCACGCAAATTGAACCTAAACAACCTAACCTTCCACTTGCCTTTCGATAAGGTCGAGTACGAGCCAGAGCAATTCCCTGGATTGATCTACCGACTCGATTATCCTAAGGTAGTCTGTCTGATTTTCGGATCAGGTAAGATGGTAATCACCGGTGCTCGCCACAAGGATGAGATTCTTGAAGCAGTACAGATTATCCAAGATGAGTTAGCAGACCTGCTGTGATTATAATGCAGCCTTTAGGCCCTAGTGAGGTCGATGCAGATAGTATCGATGTCTGGGTAGTTTCGCATGGTGGCGTAGCTTCTAATGCTCTCTGTGACCACATGCAAAGTCAAGGATTGCGAACAAGACCCGAAAACTACGGTTTGATTTGTCATAAGCAACACCCTGGAACTAGTATTGGTAAGCCAATTATAGTGATTCATGGGGATTACTTGGATGCGATTAGGTCTATGGATAGAAGAAAATTCCTTACTGCAAATGCAGCTAAAATGTGCATGGGGATAAATGCTCCAGAAATTCCACTTTCGAGATTTCTTCAATCATTTCCCGAAGACCCTGTCGGATTCTCGATGTTCCTAGAGAGTTTCCGTTCCGCCAAGGAAAACAAAATCGATCAAATTGCATTTTTGAGATATCCATATACGAACGATGAGGCTATTCAAGCATTCGATTCAATCGGAGTCAATGTTGACATGAGTGGTTTTGAACTTCGAGAAAGAAAGAAGAAATATTCTCCACGTTCAAAGGATGTCAAAGCAATCTTAGACATTTATGCTGACTTTGATTTTGAGGAGTGATAAACATGATCGGTTGGATTAGCACCTGGGGCATCAGGTGTGGAATCGCAACTTATTCCAAGTTCTTAGTAGAACAAATGGATGATGTATTGGTGATGTGCCAAGCAGGAGAAGGCGATGTTGAGGGAGCAATCCCTTGTTGGAAAAGAGATTCGAATGCATTTGGAGGAATAATTGCTCAAATCGCTGCCAAGGGTTTGGATATCGTAGTCATCCAACACCAACCAGGTCTACTTCGTTTCTCTTATCTCAACGAATTATTACTAAAGTTAGCCGAAATGGATGTCAAAGTATTCATCACGATGCATAACACTAGAGACCGTTCACTCATATTCCCAAGTAAAAGGATAGAAAAGGCGGTTGAGGGTTTGAAGACCTGTTCAACCGTAATGGTTCATTCTAATTCTGATGTTGAAAATCTCAAAGCATTAGGAATCGAAGACAATGTGGTTATGATTCCTCATGGAATCTATCCCCCTCCTTCCAAATCTGCCAAACCACTTCCGGTAGAAGGTAGAGTGATGGGTTCATTTGGATTCTTACTACCTCACAAGGGGCAACTAGAATTGGTTGAAGCATTCGAACGATTGCCTGGCTGGGACGAATTGTTACTGCTCTGTGCCACCAGAGAAGGCAGTGGGAAAATGCAAGCCAAAATAAATTATTTAATCAGGAAAAAGGGCTTGACTGGAAAAGTAAGATTGGTTACTGACTTCTTGGATGATGATGTTGCAATAGCAACACTTGCCAAGTGTGAATTGCTAGTATTCCCTTATCAGAATACCAAAGAGTCTGCATCTGGTGCTGTTCGGATGGGAGTTGCATCTGGAGTTCCTTTGGCGGTTACGCCAATACCAATTTTTGATGATGTCACAGGCGCAATCAGGATGCGAGGAAAAACGGTAGAGCATATTGTTGCTAGTATTTCTCAAATTAGTCAAAGTGATTTAGATTCCTCTCGAGAAGAAATTATCAAATTACGAGATTCACTGCAATGGGACGAAGTTGCTAAGCAAATTCAAGCCTTGCTCAAATAATCAATTATCTGATCAGCGGCCTGTTCTGCGCTAATCTGTGTAGTATCGATTCGAATTTCTGGATTATTAGGACTTTCATAGGGACTAGAAATCCCGGTGAAATTAGGCAATTCTCCAGCTCTTGCTTTTGCATAAAGTCCTTTGACATCTCTTTGTTCACAAACCTCTAATGGAGTATCTACGAATACTTCTACAAATTCATCAGAATCTACTAGATTTCTAACCATTAATCTCTCTGATTCAAACGGTGAGATAAATGATGTAATGCAAATAAGTCCTGCTTCGACCATCAACTTAGAGGTCTCCCCGATTCTACGAATATTTTCAACACGGTCTGCTTTAGTGAATCCTAAATCACGATTTAATCCGTGTCGCACATTGTCGCCATCTAGCGAAATTGTATGACGCCCCATAGCTTGTAATTTCTTTTCTAAAATATTGGCAATCGATGATTTACCAGATCCAGATAAACCAGTAAACCAAACAAGACGAGGTTTCTGGCTCTTTTGTTCGGCACGGCTTTTCTTAGTTACATCCATAGATTGCCAATGAATATTATCAGCACGACGTAATTCAAAGTCGATTAGGCCCATTCCAACAGTATTGTTGGTTATTCTATCGACAATAATGAATCCACCCATAGTTGGATCTTCGTCGTACGGATCGAATGCGATTCGACTAGATAGAGAAATGTTACAAACACCAATTTCATTCATATCTAGAACTTTGGCAGGTAACTCCTCAAGCGTATTAACATCTATTCGATGTTTCAATTGACCTAGAGTCATAGAAGTAGTCTGAGTACTCGACTTGAATAAATACTGTCGACCAGGCATCATCGCTGATTCATCCATCCAAAGTATTCTGGATTGGAATTGATCAGCACTGCTACAAGGATTATCGGCGGCTGTGATTATGTCTCCTCGTGAAATATCTATTTCATCGCTAAGAGTTAGTGTAATCGAACGTCCAGCTCCTGCCATTTCTAAGTCGCCTTCCCAAGTTACGATTCTTTCGACAACAGACTCGGTACCACTAGGCAAAACTCTGATTCTATCGCCAGGTGAAACTATTCCACTACCGATGAGTCCAGTAAAACCTCTGAACTCACGGCTTGGTCGGTTTACCCATTGTACAGGCATTCGGAAAGGACGGGATTGGGCTGATGATGAAACTTCAACGCTCTCTAGGTATTCGATAATTGATTGACCATTATACCATGGAGTATTTTCACTTGGCCCTACAATATTGTCTCCTTTCAATGCCGAAATTGGAATCGCTGTAATTTCATCCAACTGCAATGCCTCATCTGCAAAGTTATGATAATCAGAAACTATCTTATTGAATACATCCTCTGAATAATCAACCAAATCTAACTTATTGACAGCGAGAATTATTCGCTTTACTCCAACCATTGACACGATAAATGAATGTCTGCGAGTCTGGGTAAGAACTCCTTGGCTAGCATCAACCAGAATTATTGCCACGTCTGCAGTTGATGCTCCTGTTGCCATGTTACGAGTATATTCTTCGTGACCAGGTGTATCCGCAACAATGTATTTTCTTTTCTCAGTCGAAAAGAATCGATAAGCTACATCGATTGTAATTCCTTGCTCTCTTTCTGCTGCCAAACCATCCACAAGAAGTGCGAAATCAATTTCTCCATCCTGGGTTCCCACTTTCTTTGAATCTGCTTCAAGTGCAGCCAAATGGTCATCAAACAGCATATGAGATTCATACAACATTCGACCAATCAGAGTTGATTTACCATCATCAACAGAACCACAGGTAATGAATCTCAACAACTCTTTTTGCTCGTGAGCAGCGAGATAGGATTCAATATCCGTAGCAATAAGGTCGCTGACGTGAGCCATCAGAAATACCCCTCTTGTTTCTTTTTCTCCATCGAAGCCGTACTATCGAAATCGATTACTCGACCTTGGCGCTCTGAGGTTGTGGTTAGTAACATCTCTTGAATAATCTGAGGGAGAGTATCTGCTTCAGACTCTACTGCACCTGTTAAGGGATAACAACCCAATGTTCTGAATCTTACAGTCTTCATCATCGGTTCTTCACCTTCTTCCATTGGAAGACGATCATCATCAACTAAAATCAAGACTCCATCCCTTTCTACAACCGGTCTCGGCTTTGCCAAATATAGTGGTACAATTGGGATTTTTTCTAAGTGAATATATTGCCAAATATCCAATTCAGTCCAATTGGATAGAGGAAATACACGTATTGATTCTCCTTGGTTTTTACGAGAGTTGTATAGATTCCATAATTCCGGTCGTTGACGTTTTGGATCCCAGTGATGACTCTCGTTTCTGAAGGAGAATATCCGTTCTTTGGCGCGAGATTTTTCTTCATCTCTTCTCGCACCGCCAAATGCCACATCAAATCCATGCGCATCGAGTGCTTGCTTCAAGCCTTGAGTTTTCATCATATCAGTATGCATTGATGAACCGTGAATGAATGGATTCATTCCCATTTCTTTGCCTTCAGGATTAATGTGGACTATGAGGTCTAATCCCAGATCGTTTGCCATCTTTTCTCTGAAATCAATCATTTCAGAAAATTTCCACATAGTATCGATATGCATTATTGGAAATGGTGGTTTAGCAGGATGAAATGCTTTCATAGCAATGTGCAACATTACCGATGAATCTTTTCCAATTGAATAGAGCATTACAGGGTTTTCTGCCTCTGCAACAACCTCTCGCATGATGTGGATAGCCTCGGCTTCCAACCTTTGGAGATGAGTCATCCTATCATGCATATTAGAACCTCAGACAGACCTTCGGGAGTTGACTTCATTCATCAATGCTGTGATTTCATCTTTCGGAAGGGCATCGATACCACCTGCGGTTTCCCTACCACCGCCTCCAAACATCGCACAAATCTCACCGATACCATTTCTGCCTCGAAGAGATATTTGCAAAACATCTCCTTTGTCTATTGCGATGACATGTGGTCCTGGCCCTGTAGAATTGATTCGATGAGCCATAACTCCGACCACTCTTCTAGCCCATGCCTCGTTAGGCAACATGTAAACTCCATCTATCTCAACTACAGAATCTACATTTTCCATATCTGTATTGAAGCCGTTCCTCAGTGCTTCAAATGTAGGCGTCTGTAAAAAAGAAGCAGGAGTTTGTGATTCTAAGCAGATACGCATCAATTCATCTGGATGAAAGTGTAAATCTTCCAAATCTGCACCATATCCATTGTAATTGAGTAATTCTCCTAATTCTTTGAATTCAGGCTTAGATGAATGTTCAGATAAACCGTCTCCATGCAATGCTACCTGAGCCCAATCGGACTTTACCCCCAAATAAGATTCGACAATTCTAGCAGTACATACATCTGATGAAGTATCGATATGCGCCTCCAATCCTACTATCGGTTCACCAGCCAAATGATGATCAAACCAAGTCATTTTGATATCACTTTGAATCAATTCACTAGCCTTTGAATGATTTCTGGCAAGTGAGATGTCCATCACAATAATTTCATCTCCATTTTCTGGATTAATTTTCTTAAGTAATTCAATGTCTCTTTTGACACCTGTTACAGTATTTCCATCAATACCATGAACTAATCCCCATTGTACCATAGAGCATATCCCATCTGCATCACCGTTGTATGCAAACCAGCGCATATCCGGCCCACTTGGACATTTGACATGAGTGTATTGCCTATTTTCAGAAAATATGACGATATAACACTATTTTTACTAATTTGCAGCTATTTTTGGAAAACACTTGTCGCCCTCATCTATATCTATCCGCCATTGGCATAATTGATTCATGCGCCGAGAAGTGGGGATGGCACTCATCATTTTGCTTTCCACACTTTTGGTCAGCCCTCAAGTTAGTGCAGGAGGGATTGGCAGCGAAGACCCAGGGGTCACCGATGTAGTAACATGGAGAGTCGGAGACAAGTGGATTTATGCTGGTTCTTTTGACCCTACTGTGCTGGTTCAAAGTGCAGGTGTCGATGCTGTTGTCGGTACAATAACTGGTGATTCAACCACTACTGTTGATGCGGTTAATGAAGTAGATATCGATGGCGTTCCAACTCTGGTTTACTTGACTTCGTCCAAAGCTGATTTCGATAAAGGCGGGGTTGCTTTAGAAGGATACACTGGTAACCTCTACATCCAATATCAAGTCGACGAAGTTCGTAGAGTTTCAGATTTGGCTAAATTATCATCTGATCTATCGCTAAATGTGCGCTATGTTCCATATGGCATTTCTTCCTTGACTCAACAAATTGCAGACATTACAATCAGCACTTCTTACGACCCTATGAATGAAAATTACGACTTCCCGTTGAGAATTGGGGAAACGTGGAACACATCGTATGTATCTTCAACTGCGTGGTCAGGTTCATCAGACTACATCACTCCATTCCCCCAACCTACGAGTGGAGCAAACCATACCAATTGGGAAATTACAGATATCGGGAAGCCGATTAATGATCTTGGAGAACAAATTGGTTATGCAGGATGTAATGCATCTTACGAATTGACTTCGTATGATGACAATGGTACAGAAACATCATTCGAATGGTTCTGTCCAGAAGTCAGGAATTTTGCTTGGTCAAATACCGAAGAAGACATCGGTTTGGTAATCGATTTCAGATTAAAGCAATATCTTCCAGTTTCATCTAGTGGAGTAATTGCAAACTCTAACCCAGGATATCGAAATATGAATCTCGATGTAGAATTGTCAACTCAAATTACTGCATTGAATACTCCAATCGAAGTATGGGCAAACATTACCGATTCCGCAGGAAACCCTCAATCTGGCCTAGATGTCGAGATAAGGCATGAAGCAGAAGGTTTCACTACAAACGTAGTTACTGCTGCTAATGGAAGTGCTTGGACAACCATATCTGTAGGAGAATCTACAGATTCTTCTGCCACATCTGTAGATTGGGCAAGTCACGGAATTGTTGCATCTAGCGGAGGGATGTATGGAGTTTCAACAATTACTCTGGATGAAAATATAGTTGGATTAGATTTGGTTGCCGCATTAGAACGTGCTAGTATCCTAAGGAATCGAAGTGGAGAATTAACAACACTCAATTCAATTTCTGGATTTAATGTTCTCCCAGGGGATAATCTTACCATTCAATTACCTGTTTACAATAGAGGAATAACAACTAGTGTACCTACAACAACCCACATAACTTACCCGGATGGTTTTGAAGTTGTACAAAACCTCCCCGCATTGGCACTTTATGAGCAATATATTTTCGAGATTGAATGGATTGTAGATATCAATTCTAGTATAGATAACCAAACAATACAATGGGAAGTCGACAGGCAACTTTCGAATTCAAACGATGCAGACCAAATCAATAATGTTGGCAGTTTACCACTATTCATCGGAAGTGCTCCAACCTATGTCGGAAGTAATCAAAATGCTTGGACAAATGAGAAAATATTGATTGATGCTTCATCTAGTTTTGATGAAGATGGAGGGGATGTTTGGTGTACTTTCGATATTGAGTTTGACGATGGATCATATTCAATGGCTAACCAGAAAGTAATGCGAAGTGGTTGTTCGATTAATTGGACGTGGATTGATGATGGAATATATTCAATCCTTGTAACTGTCAACGATGAAGAAGGAGATTCTACAGAAAGTATTCTTGAAGTAGAAATATTCAATCGTGCTCCTAGTGTTTCTATTCAATCGCAACGAAGTCAAGTTAAAGTGGAATACCCAGTGACTTTGTATGTTTTTGCTAACGACTCTGATTCCGAAGATGAATGGCCCGGACTTGTCGATGTACATTGGCCTAATACTAAATGTGAGGAAGGATACTACACACGAGTATGTACAACAACTGCATGGGAAGAAGGACTTCAAACATTCACTGCAGTTGGAACTGATGATGATGGAAACCAGACCTATTCAACAATAAATATTGAATTTACAAATATAGCTCCGCATGATGTTGCAGTAGCCATGTGGGATGAAAATAACAACCTTATTGACACTACAGGGCAGATGACTTGGGTAATTCAAGAAGATCAACCTGTAGAGTTAACCGCTCGTGCTGAAGATTCTATCGATGATTTGGAAGACTTACGTTATGAATGGTCTCTTGGAATTGATACAGATGGTAGAGAATCGAGAGTGCCAGCCGTATGGAGTACATCAGGAATGCAAACTGTTTTGGTAAAAGCAATTGATTCAGAGGGCGAAGATAGTGGTTGGATCGAGCGCTGGGTCGATGTTCAAAATATGCAACCACAAATAGAGGAGTTGCCAGAGGTAATGGCGATTGCTGAAGGTCAGAGTGTCAGTTTATCCGGAGTTGCTTGGGATACTGCATCAGATATGGAAGATTTGATTGTGTGCTGGGATATTGACCCAGGAGCCGATAATGATGGAATTGGATCTGCAGATGATGATTGCGACATTGAAGGTGCAAACCTTACATGGTCATGGCAAAATGCTGGAACTTACAACATAGTATTCCATGCTACCGATGATGATGGAGCAAGAAATTCTTCAACTGCAACTGTAACAGTGTTGAACTTGCCTCCTATTGTAAGATTAAACGTTCCAAATTCTGCAATTATGGGTGAAACAATTACTCTGGATGCATCAACATCTATCGATTCAACAATCGATATTGAATACCTAACAGTCGTATGGGACGTAGATTGTTCATCGGATAGTGATGGAGATGGAATCCCTGACAATGATGCTGACTTAGTCGGTATGGTTGTTCAACATAAATTCCCTAGAGCCGGCGAATTTACTGTCAAAGCAATCGTTTGGGACGAAGAGATTGAAAAACCAAGCAGTAAAACTGCCGTTATTGAAGTTGATTCACCTGATAGAACAGCATTCGAAGAAGTTGTAGAAACGGTATCTGGAGAAAACGCAAATCCATTCATACAATTAGTATTAATCGCCATAGTAATTTCAGGATTAGTCTTAATCATGAAAAGGGGGCAGAAGAAAAGAAAATCAGTTTGGGATGATGGTGATGCCCCTCTAATTGAAGCTCCTCTTGAAGCCCCGAATATGGATTTATTCGGTAGCTCAGAAGATTTCTCTCAGGATGTAGATCAATTACTCAATTCTCCGCCTATTCCAGAAGAAGGATTACCTGCAGGTTGGACTGAAGAACAGTGGTTACATTATGGCCAGCAATACCTGGAAATGAATGAAACCTGAGATGGGCAGGATGAAAAGTAACGGACATACTACGTATGTCCATGCGACGACTGATTCCTGTGTTTATTCTCATCTTGATGACGACATATGGGCCACTCTCTATGTTAGATAACTTAGAGTTAGAACAGGTCAAACACGCCGCAAAAAATGAAGAAAGCGTGCATGATGTTCCTGACTGGAGAATAGGTGACAAATGGGTGTATGAGACACTATTCGATGTTGCTGGATTAATCCAACAAGCCAATGTTTCCGCTTCGATTAATACCCTTTCAGGAGATACAACGATGGAAGTTGTCGACATTCGATTTGAAACGATTCAGGGAACTCAGACTCTAGTTTACGAATTAGACATTAATGGCGAATTCACATCAGGTAATAGTGGAGCCACTTTGGAAGGCATTTCTGGAAGATTAGAAATTGACTATGAAGGTACTGACATCCTTCTCGCTAGAGATTTATCGGTATGGAGTTCTGAATTTTTCTTGGGAGTTAATTTCGCACCTTACAATATTGGATTCTTGAGCCAAAATCTTGCAGATATTACGTTTACAACTGTATATGAAGCTCCTCGTGAAAAGTATGACTTCCCTCTAAGAACAGGTGATCAATGGACTAGTACCTATGAATCAGGCACAAACGTAACTGGAACTTCGGACTACTTTGACCCGACAGAATTCGACACTCCGTTCGTCGAAGACAACACCACTTACCAAGTAACTGCAGATGGAACTCCTTCAGAAGATGGTTCATCGATATCATATTCTGGATGTTCTAACTCGTACAAAGTAAACAATTGGAATAATACTGGAACCGCAGGTGGGTTTGAGTGGTACTGTCCTGCAGTAAGATCATTTGCATGGTATAGAATAGTCAATCCAGCTGGCTTCCAAATCGATTGGAAATTGAAAACTTACTCACCAACAGATACCTCTGGTGGAAACCCGTCTTCATCGCCGGGAATTAGAAATGCAATAATTGACGTTACACCTGAATTCATTGCAATCCTTCCTAATGCAATCGAGGAAATTGAAGGTCATATGACTGTCAATGGTGCTAATGAAGTAGGTACAAATTTACAACTTCGCTATGAAACCGATGGGGTAATCATGAGCCTTACCACCGATAGTGATGGAAAGGTAAACCCTGATTTAGATGTAGGAAATAATACAGACTCGTCCAATGCCTCAGATGATTGGACAAGTAACGGGGTCATCATTTGGGACCCTGTGAACAAAATAGTCGGAGCGGCAACAATTGTTATGGATTTGTCAGTAGTAGGTGTAGACTTGATAGCTAAACCAGAGTCTATGATTGTAACAAGAACTCGAGGAAATGATTCTCTGATACTATCGCAAGCCAGCGGGTATAACGCATTGCCAGGAGACATTCTTCATTTCTCAGTACCTGCTCAAAATCGTGGTGTTCTCAATTCACCACCAACAGAGATGGAGATTACTACACCTGATGGAACTACTGTGAGAGGCGCTCTACCAGCATTAGCTCCGTATTCTGAAGCCCGTGTCGATGTTAATTGGACAGTTCCTAGCAACACTGCCATCGGTGATCAAACGCTAACTTTCATGGTCGACCCAGATAACTTAGTTACTGCAGATGCTAATCGTTCTAACAATGCTGCATCATTAGATATCTTCATTGGAAGAATGCCTGTTGCCGATATGACTCTAATCGATAATGTGTACACTTTCGAAAATGTTTCAATCGATGCATCTGCTTCATATGACATCGATGGAGGTAGTGTCACTTGTTACTTTGAAATCCAAGATGGTGTTAGAACTCAATTCATAGATTCTCCAAACTGTCAAGCAGAATGGGCATGGGCAGATGATGGCGACTGGGAAGTCAAAGTGTTGGTTGTAGATGATGAATTAGATGAAATTGAGATGTCGATGAATGCAACAATCCTAAACCGTGATCCATATGTTAATCTCACAACCATGACACCTGTTGTAAATGCCGGTTCTTCAATTACTTTCAATGCATCAGATAGTGGAGACTTAGACACAATTTCTCCAATTGGACAGCACGTTACAATTACATGGCCAGGTAGTGCTTGTGAAGAAGGATTGTATGGCCCTTATTGCACATTTAGTCCTGAAGAAGAAGGAATACATCAAATCGAAGTTATAGTTACAGATGATGATAATTCATCGGTTTCCGATATCATTGAATTTGAAGTTATGAATGTAGCACCTACTATCGGAGAAATGCAATTTTCAATCGATGGAATCCCATACCTCCCTGCCGAGGATGGTACTTGGAGTATTGATGAAGATGTAGTAGCAACACTGCAAATAAGCGGTAATGACACATTGTCTGACAAGGAGAGTTTACTAATTACATGGTACCCAGATGATTATGATCAAAATTTGTCGTCAACTACATCTGGCCCTGATTCCACTATAACCACGTCATGGAGTAAATCGGGATTGCATACAATCAGGGCATTCGTTACTGATAATGACGGAATAGTAAGCGAAGATTCCATTGGATATGTTCGTGTAAACAATATAGAACCTGTTCTCGATTCACTACCTGCACAAACAGCATTATTCGAAGATGAAATTCTGTACTTGAATGCATCTGCAACCGATATAGCAGATGCTGATGTACTAATGTTTTGTTGGGACTTGAAAAGTAGTGAAGATTCAGATAATAACGGAATTGCTACCGATGATTGTGATATTGAAGGACCTGATTTGATGTGGTCTTGGACCAGATCAGGATTGAAAAATATTACCGTCAATGTATGGGATGATGATAATGCTACGGATTCATTATCTGTTGCTGTTACAATAGTAAATAGGCCACCAACTGCTGTAATCTCAGGACCTGAAAGTATAGTGATTGAAGAAGGTGATAAAGTTACTTTCAGTGGTGCTGAATCATCCGATACAGATACTGACAAAGCAAACTTAGATTTCATTTGGGATGATCCTAATACTGAAGGAGCTGCTGAAGATGGATCTGGTGTAAATTACACTATCACTTTTGATACACCAGGAACATACAAAGTCAACCTTACTGTGATTGATGATGATGGCAAGATGAGTTATGCAACAGTTACTGTTGTAGTTGAACCTGAGCCTGTTGATTCACTTTTAGGGATGTCTAACACTGTAGTGGCTACATCGATTATAGCAATCATAATTGTGTTATTAGTAATAGTATTACTAATCAGAGTTGGAAAGAATGATGGCGATATTATTGAAACCAAATCTATGCCAGATTATGGATGGGATACTCCTGTTGCCCAAACTCCAGAACCGGAACCGGTTGCACCTCAGGCAGTGAATACAGGACCTCCAATTCCATCTACTGGATTACCAGAAGGATGGACAATGGAACAATGGTCATACTATGGTGAACAATATCTGGCATCACTGCCGCCTGCGCCTGAGTATTCTCAGCCTGAACCTGCTTATTCCCAACCAGATCCGGCCGCCACACAATACTACTCAGAACCGGCTCCTTCACTTCTCAACCAAACGATGGTTCAAGAACCAGCACCAACCCCTGCCTCGCAAGCCCTAGCCGATCTTCTAGACGACTTGGAAATTTGAGCAGTGAGAAAAATGGGTACTCTTTGGCAATTTTTTGGTTTCCCTGACCCTGAAGCACCAGCAACAGATACAGCGAGTCGGACTAAGAAGAAATCAAAAAAAACTGAAGAAGCACCTGGTCAGCAATTGACAATTGTTAGTCCCGGTGAAGAAACTCTGAGTCAACCGGTTGATGAGAAGTTACCCGGAAATAATCTTGAGGCTGCTAAGCCGTTAGAAATACCCACTCCTGTAAGGAAAATGGTTCCACTACCTGATGGGTGGATTGGACCTGTTACTCCAGATGGTGTTGCGTTTCACGATCTCTCTAATTATTCGTCAAAGTCTTCCGGTTTCCCTGATCGGGCATTGCGATATGTAGAGCCTGACAAAATGCATAGACTGCCTCTTCGGCAAATCGAAGATAGAATCCGCAGAGGAGATACTGTTATCGTAGACTTAAATGGACTAATCCATATGGAAACTCAAACCAATGCTTGCAGAAGGACTTTGAAGCATATGGGTGATGAAATTGGAATTGCTATTTTCGCTCTAGATGATGCTGATAAACTATTACTAGTGCCTGGCAAAGATGTTTCAATGGATGTATCTAGGAACGATTTAGGACTTGCCCCATTGCTAATGTAATTTCATCTTATAGGTCCAGTAGTTATATGCTAAGACGATTTGAAATGCATAATGGATGAGACACCTAGCAGTTCTCAACATTTTGCCGCAGGGTCATACATTGACCTATTACTTGCGGCAGTAATAATGCAAATTACTTTCATAATCACTGCGATTTGGGTTGGAACCAATTCTAATGATTTGCTTCAAACAAACTCTGAACATGTTCGTCATGTGTTAAAGATTCAACTTAGTTTAGGATGGATGATGTGCATAATTGCAGGATTAGGATTTAGTTTACTACCATTAATTTACGACGTCAAAAGTTTTGATAAAAGTTTGATGAGATCTTTCATCGGAATGAATATGTCGGGACAATTTACAATTGCTTTGGGAATTATTATTGGAAAAGAGGAGATATTCTATTCACTATCGACAACTGGAATTACATTACTCTGTACAGCATTATTTTTGTTAGGCCCCCCTGCGTTAACAATTTTCAAAAGTAGGAAAATAAATTCTACAGAAATTGGACCTTTTTCATATACGATTGGAATGATTTTACCTTTCATCGGATTAATCACCTTAGTATCATGGATTGCTAGAGAAAATTCCATGATGTTAGCAATTTCAGAATCTGTAATTTTCGATTTATTGATTCCTTTGGCCGTCACAGCAACAATCGTTTCTCACTTTAATCGAAGATTAAACTGGGATTTGATCAAGCCACATAATACTGGTAAAGTGTTTGCAATTTTCATGACATTACTGTTGTTATCAATACTATCGGCGCCTCTATCTGATAGGGGAGACATGTCCGTTAGATTGTCAGCGATTCTAGCATTATTACCATATATTTTCATCTTCATTATGCTCAACCCCAAAAAAATAGTTTCAAAAATTATTGAAAAACAACCTTACAACAAGATGATTGCGGCATCTGTATTTTGGTTACCAATAATTGGAATTGCATCCTATTTGGAGAAGCTAAATTTTGTTAGCACAACAGATGCAATGATGTCTTATTATAGATGGATCTTGATCTTCGGTTTCTCAATGCAAGCATTATGGGGCTTTGCTAGTTATCTTCATGATGATCACAAAAAATTATCCTTGCATAGAAGAAAAACTACTTGGCTGATATTTTTGTCCCTGAACATTGGTAGTTTAATCACAACATTCGCATTAATCAACAGTTGGATTACTGATGAAGAACTAACATCATACCCTAGAATTGGAATCGCAGTTTATGCAGCATCGTATATTCTGATACTGATACATTGGATAAGAGATGTTTTCTTCGGCCTAGATAATTGGTATGCTACACCTATGTTTTATGATAAATATTTGAAGTACCCAGAAGAAGGCCCAGGTTATGATTTCGAAAACTAATCCAGTAATCGTAAAGCACTAGATGCAAATCCTAGTACTGTTACTTCATCACCATCAATCAATTTGGCGTACTTACTCATTTGGCCTGCTAAATCGTATGATCCAGCTTTTCCAATCCATGAACCTGATTTAATCAAATCACCAATAACATCAACACTTAAGTCATCGATTTCAACCACAGCGAATTCAACGAAGAATGTCCAATCACCACAAATCTGAACACCTGTTGCAGACCATACTTGATGTCTACGTCCAGACAATCTCTTGAGCATTGATAATGCTTCAGATTCATTCTCGGCTTTACCCATTGCAGCATTTGCATCATCGGGGTCTCCGACCATAGTATCTGCTACAATGACTGCTTGATAGCCATGCCCGGCTGGTACTGCCTCGGCTTTTCGTCGACAAATTGCCAAAACCTGTGATGAAACTGAACCTGTAGGTGGTGTCTCATCTACATCGGGTAAAGATTCGATGTGCACAGTTCCATAACGGTCTCGTAGAATCTGAGCGCGACGCTCAGAAGCACTCGCCAACCAGATTCCCATAACAGGCGGTTTGGGGGTCACCTTGAAGAGAACATCGCTGTTACACCGTACCGGTGAGACGGCTTGAGTGAGATAGAAAGGATACCGACACACATAGCAGGACTAGATGAAAATATGCAAGGAGGAATACCTCAAGGGCACATTTGTATCGTGGCTGGACAGTCAGGTGCAATGAAATCTTCAGTGACTTTTTCACTATTGTATAACGCTGTACTGTATGGTGAAACCAGTGGAATTTACGTCACTCTAGAACAAGGAAAAGATTCTCTTCGCTCACACATGTCTAACATGGGAATGAATGTTGATGACCCAAGAGTTCGCAACAGAATCGCAATTATTGATCTCTCTGATTTGCGTGTTCAATTAGATGAACAAGGTATGAGCAACAGAATTGACTGGATGGGCCAGCTGATCAAGCAACTTACGTCATACAGGCAATCCATTGGATTCGAATTACTTGTTTTCGATTCACTAGGTGCGTTCTTCACTTTGACAAAGATGGAAAATCCTCGTGACGAGATTTTCAGACTGTTCGAGGCTTGCCGCCGCTTAGAGTTGACTTCCTTCTTCATCTGCGAAATGACTGGAGAAGACCACAAGCAGTTCGGAGAATATGGAGTTGAAGACTACTTATCCGATGGTGTCATGCACTTAACTATGGATAGAGTGGGAGACGATATTACTCGTAAAATTGGAGTTATCAAAATGCGTCATACTCACCATCGACTGGGATATTCTCCAATTCTGTGGAATTCTAATGATCAAAGATTCTCGATTCAATGATTATTCTACAGTGACTGATTTAGCCAAATTACGAGGCCGGTCGACATCACAGCCTAAAGCAAGGGCCGTTTTGTAAGCAATCAATTGTGTAGGAATAACCGACAGTAACGGCGACAACAAAGAATCACATGCCGGTATTGCGATTGAGATATCTGCTTCTTCAGAAATGGAATCTCCGTCCTCATGAATAAGAATTATTTTTGCACCTCTAGCTTTGCATTCATGCATCGATGCAATTGTTTTCTCACGATGTTTGTCATTAGGTGCGATTACAATTACGGGGCTACCTTCCTCAAGAAGTGCAATTGGACCATGCTTCATTTCACCTGCAGGATATGCGAGGCATGGGATATATGCTAATTCTAGCATTTTCAATGCCCCTTCACTTGCTACAGGAGCAGATAGGCCTCGTCCCAAGTAAAGTATACTCTTTGCATTCTTGACTAGTTCAACGGCTTCATCAATCGGCCCTTGATTAGAAAGATAAGTTTCCATTAGTTGTGGAATCCTTTCGAAATTTTCAATGATATTGCGACCTCTTTCTCGTGAAAAGGAGCGAGTTCTTCCGATCCTTATTGCGAATAATAAGAGTGATGCAACCATGTTTGTAAATGCCTTTGTTGACGCTACAGCTTGTTCTGGTCCACTGTGAATGTATACTCCTTGACCACATAATCTAGCAATTGATGAACCGACCACATTTATGATTCCATGTGCATCACCGCCCTTGAGTTGAATTTCCTTGACTGCAGAAATAGTATCCGCTGTTTCACCTGATTGAGAAACCGCAAAATGAATAGCATTCGGATTGATTACCGGATCATTATATCTGAATTCACTAGACACGTGAGCCACAGCTGGAATCCTTGCTAAACTCTCGATTGCTAATTGTCCGATTCGGCAAGCGTTCAAAGCAGTTCCACAACCTATTAATCGAACATGAGGAGAATTACGTAGGCGAACTGGTTCGAGTTTTAATCCGCCTAATTTTGCGCTTCCATTTGATTTATCTAATCGCCCACTGATACATCTTCGCAAAGCTTCGGGTTGTTCATGGATTTCTTTTAACATGAAATTAGGATAACCCGCCATGTCTGCTTCACCCCATTCATCTTCCAAGATTGTCATACTGGTTGTTGATGATCCTCCTTCAAGTCTTGAAATATCGATACCATCACTGGAAACTATGGCCATATCTCCATCTTCTAAGAAAAATATGTTTTGAGTATGCTGTGACAAAGCATGCGGGTCAGAAGAAACAAATGATTCACCTACACCTTGTCCGATAATCAATGGTGAGCCATTTCGTGCACAGATGATTTGATTATATTCTTTGAAGAGAACACATAATCCCCATGTCCCAGTAACTCTCATCAAAGTTTGTCTAACCGCTTCTAAAGGTTCTTGGCCAGAATTCAAACCAATTGTAATCATATGAACTAAAACTTCAGAATCTGTTTCGGAAGTTAATTCAACTCCTTTAGACTCTAATCTATTTCTCAAACTTTTAGCATTGTCAATAATTCCATTATGAACCAATGCTATACTTTCATCCATGTTCATGTGCGGATGAGCATTAGAATCTGTGACAGGACCATGAGTTGCCCAACGGGTGTGAGCAATCCCCATTTTACCCTCGATATGATTAGGTAAAATCTTAGTTAACTCAGAAACCTTTCCTACTTTCTTGAACATCTGTAATGAACCATTACGCACAACTAGACCTGTTGAATCATATCCTCGATACTCTAATCGGCGTAAACCTTCGATTAATAGTGGTGCAGCAGACCTATTACCAACAAAACCGAAAATTCCACACATGATTACCACTCACATATCGATATTTTCAGAACAAATCGGACAAGGCATTTTTCTCAATGTCATATCCTTGACCGTTATTCCTGCGCCACAAGAAGGACAAGTTACCTTTCTTTCAGGAGCAGGTATGGCTGGCAAAGGCAATGGAGGCAATTTACCCGGAGGAGCTGGGATAGGTAATTCTCCAGGAGCAGGAGGCGTTGGCAGTTCACCAGGTGCCGGTGGTATTGGAAGAGGAGGTAGTCCTTCCAATTTAGGAAGCTCTGCAATAGGGATGGTTCCCGGTGCAGGAATAGGAGGCAGATTTTTCGCAATTTCTTCGAAAATTTCCTTAGCTTCTCTATCTTCTTTTCTTTTCATTCTTCGTTCTAATCTCTTAGATGCCGTTCCTGCCTCAACCTTCGCCTCCAATTCAGCAGATAGATCTCGACCATCAATTTCTTCACCTTCTATTACGACTTTAGGTGTATTTAGTTCGACGACCAAATCATCAGAACCATCTGCGTCTATGGCAATCAATGCTGATTCACCATCTTCTTCAGTTTCAATTAGTAATTCTAAATCACTACTTTCTGCTGAAACTTCAATCTCTTCTTCCTGACGATGTGATCTCTTCAGAACTAATATTACCGATGCAAATAATAGAATTAGGAAACCTCCAATCAGGCCAAGTGCCTGGATCTTTTCTTCTTGAGTATCTCCTGGAAGTGGACTCAATAACAGATCTAGGAATCCGTCTTCATCATCAACCTCTTCTGAAACAGTTGATGCTAATGTCCTACCAATAATTTGGCCAGATGGTGAATTCATTATTACGACTATATCTTCACCCAAGTATCCTGCACCAACAATGTAACCTGCTGACAACAAATTAGACATTCCAATTTCTGAATAACCTAGAGAATAGATACCATATCTTGTTACCGGACCAGAAACTCCAATCTCATCATAAAATATCTTGATATCTTCATCAGATGTTCTGACCATCATGACTTTAGTTGCGCCCGGCGCAGAAATATTTTGAGGTTCATCGATTGACCAGATTGTATCTTGAACTACACTGACAATTTCTGTTGAACTGCCACTTCCTTCAATCCAAGCAGTTACCAATATGTCCTCATCTCCATCTTCTACGATCATTAGTTCTGGTTTGCTAGCATAATCACCAGCTGCTGATTGGAAGTTGAAAGGTGTTTGGCCTATCGTTCCACGCGCGTAAAATAGACCTACTCTTTCGATACCTGTTTCATCATCTCTCATGGCTTGATACAGCAGATGTATGTCATCTTGTCCAATTCCAACAGCGATCGAATCGCCATACTGAGGTTTAATGTCGACATCTAGCAGTACATTCATTTTTGTGTTCCATCCATTATTTGAATCCGCATCATTATTGTAAATCATGAAGATATTTGTGATGTCATTCCAAGAACCCCCTGTCAAGATATCTCGATGATATCCGGCAAGTACGACCTCATCATCTTTTACTGCAAGATCTAGACCCCAATAACTACCCTCGGATTGTTTCAATGGGGTCAAGTGAGATGATGGTGTCGATAAATCACCCGAGATTCCAATACTTGCCATGCTGATATCGGTCATTGTATACCCTTGTTGATCTTCAAACCTCTTGCTCCATGCAAGATGAACTCGATTGTCATCTCTTACTTCAAATGCGAACTCTCCAGCCCAATTATCTTCAATCAATGTGTCAGCAGCCATCTTGAACTTACTTGACAAGGTTTTGGCATGTAATTCTCCATCCCTAGTAGTGAACAACAGTCCACCACCATCACCTGAATTTCCATCGTTTTCAATTCCAACATATCCCAGTAATATTTCACCCTCTTCAAAAGTATTTAGAATAGTTTTTCCTGAACGTTGATAGTTATCAATTACTATATTGAATCTTAACTCTGAGTATTGTATATCTACACTATTGCCATCCATTCTAACCTTGTGTTTTACAAATCCAACTGAATCATGAGAATTAGTAAATTGAACCTTTGCAAATCCAGAAGAAGTTGTTGAACCGGGAATAACATTGACTGTTTCGCTACCAACTTTGGTCCATGAATCCTGGCCCTCTGGCTGAGTATACAGAATCAATGTGATACTGGTTGCATCCGTCTGACCAAGATTATCAATTCGAATATCTATTGTATACGGATTCGGGTTTTCAGGATCAGTACTAGGAAGAGGAATCTTAGGACTAGTATTAACTGCGCTGGATAAGAAACGAAGTGTTGGCTCAACCGGCCGCTCCTCTATTTCAAACGAAAAGGTGTACTGATTGTCACTTTGATCATCATTGAGCAAGCCGTTGGGGTCTATCTGAATAGTCACATCATGTATACCTGCAACTGTGGCAGACCACCATAAAATGACTGAAACTGTTTCTCCTTGATCTAGCCTTGGCAACTTACCTTCACTGGGGTAAGTGCTTGATTCAGATCCAGGTGCATCTAATTTCAAATGGACATCAGATGCATCTTCATCCCCTGTATTTACAACATTAAAGTGGATTTCAAGAATGGTTCCTGCAATAGCACTACTCGCAGGAAGGTCTTGATCAAAAATCTGAACGGTACCTTGGAAACTTAATTGCGGAGCTGCTGGTTGATTATCAACGGTGAATGTCCTTCTCACAATATCAGACTCAACTCCACTTACATTCACTAACTTGATTGAAATTTTATGTGATCCATCGTTTACTTCATTTGAATTCCATGTAAATGACCAATCTTGTGTTTTATTATCATCCTCATCGAACGAATGTACATTTTTCCAATCGCCAGAATTTACCCTATACATCAGGTGGCTTGGTTCAACTCCTTGAGCAGTGCCGCTAAAAGTAACTGTTCCAACCAAGGTTGACCCTGAAGATGGTGAGCCAAATGATGCTGCGAAACGCCCGATATATCCCCAACGCACATCTGTAGAAACTAAGTCTCCATCCCCTACAGCCTGAGCCTCGATTACAATTATTGTTTCATCTTCAGAAAACCATTCCTCAGGAATTAATTGGTTCAAACTCCAATTATTGCCCTCAATATTTGCTGCAGTCCAATCCATCAATACTTGTTCATCTGAATCTTCGTAATATTGAGTAATTCGCAAATTGACACTATTCCAAGGACCAGTATCTGCAATCAATCCCCCTCGGATTTGTACAATGTCGCCTACAATCAACCAAGATTTATTCACAGGAGAATCAATTGTAACTCCGATTGAGGTATCATTATCTGGAGGTAGAATAACCCCACCGCCGCCGCCGGTAAGAGGAGTACATGTTCTCTTTAGAGCCATGTCCACAGCACAGGACGCATCTAGAAGACCAAAGCCCCATTTGTCGTTCCATCTGTCTGAAATTCCTGGTTCAGTAGGATTGCCTTTTTCTTCGCTAGAATTTCTTAGAATATCTTTAATCTCAACTGGAGTTAAGCTAGAATCAGCTTGCAGCATCAATGCAACTACTCCGGATACTAATGGTGTAGCCATGGAGGTTCCATCTTTCGCCTCATAAGAACTGTCGGCTTCAGGTCTAGGAGTTCCTGGGAATGAGGTCCCTGTTGCGGCAGAAGCAGAATATATCCCGCTACCATAGGCTGTTATATCTGGTTTCAATTCATCCCAATCATCATCATCATTGTCATTATCACGTGGTCCCGAATTGGAATATGATGCCATGAAATCATCGGTTCTGTTGATAGTATCTGCATTATCTGCAGAGCCGATTGTAATTGCACCATCTGCGCTACCCGGGGAAGCTATTCTTTGCTTACCGTCGTTTCCTGCTGCTACGATACATGCGATTCCATGATCATAGGTTGCGTTGTTGACAAGACGTGATTCGGCTCCAGTTCCATTATCGCCAGTATCATCAGGGTTGAGAGGAGTTCCAATTGAGCCAAACGACATTTGTCCAATGTGAATTCCTTTTGCTCCATTGCCCCAATCGGTATCTTTGTTGTTAATCATCCATTGAATTCCATTCAACGAATTCTGAGAATTGGTACCTCCGCTATCGGTTAATACTTTGACATCGACTAAAAATGCCCCCGGCGCCCCACCAATGTGAACTCGAGATGAATCTCCGGTGCCCAATGCGATTCCGGCAACGTGTGTTCCGTGACCTTGCCCGTCATCTGGGTCTTGAGTTCCATCAGGATTAGATGCTTGAGATGTTGCATCATATCCACCTACCCATTTCTGGTCATCATAAGAATTAGGATTTAGATCAGGAGCATCATCAACATCATCAAAATCATTCAGTGAACGATGTTCGTTGTCAACACCGCTGTCCAGGACCGCGATAACGATATTTTCCCCGGTATATCCACGATCATAAACTGTTCCAGAATAAACATCTGAGGGTTGGATTCTGGTTGCAGGGTTTGCATTTTCAAGCTGAATATCCATCAGATTTTGCATTTCGATTACAACGACCGATTCCAAAGCCAAAATCTCTACCAGTGAACTTACTGGAACATGATCCACCACAACTGAGTCTATTGAATCCATTACTTGGAACCAAGAGCCCTCGGCTTCCCATCCATGACTGCGAAGTACGGCGACTAAATCATCGATTTCTTCTTGTTGAGGATGCCATGCGAAATCAACAATTATTGCGACAGTCTTCATTCCATCAGGCCCGATTATTGCAGTTGATGACACCGATTCTTGTCCGGCAATCACTTTTTCCAAGCGATCATCCATTCCATCAAAATTAGAATCTGGGCCGTAACTAAACCACCATCCATAATCTTCAGAAGCATACCGATCACCTCTGAATGGCATTCTGTCATCGATTTCTTCAACTATCTGCTCCATGCTATCTTCGTCAGAAACCGGTGATGCTGAAGCCATTGCAGACATATCTGCGATGAGGAAAATTATTGCCAAAAGTAGCGCTTTAATGTCTCTCATCGAATCCATCTCGCCCTACGGGCGGTTTGCATAACACATGAACCTTGGGTGTTATCGAGTCCCTACGGGACTCAAGGCCATAGTACATGGAATTTATTCGAATCGCATCTTATTCGCATTTTCTTGAGTTGGAGATTACTACCACAAACTGGACAAGAAGCACGTTCTGCAATTTCTTCCAACCAGGCTTGACGTGTTTCTTTTTCATCGCCCTCTTCGCGGAGACGTTTTACTAATTCATCGACTCCTTCGAACGGGTTTTCTTGAGTGATTTCTGTCAATTCAACTTCACCTTCCCATTCGATTCCCCTCTTCAAAAGTGGAAGAGCCGCATAAGCGAGAATAAATCCGCCAAAATGAGCGATGTGTGCTACATGGCTGACCTGCGACAATCCATATACTTGCCAAGCCTTGAAAATTTCAAATCCAAAGTAGAATAATGCAATTAATTGAACAGGCCATTTTCTAATTAAAATCAACGGAAAATATACCTCGTCTTCCGGCCAACCGCAAAGATAAGCACCAAGTATGCCAAATGCTGCACCAGAAGCTCCTAATGCGGGAGTGTACGATCCATTATTGGCTATTGTCCAAGCAATAGATCCGCCAAGTAAACCGATCATGTAAGATGTCAACCATCTGCCTCTTCCCAATCTATCCTCTAGTGGAATTCCAACAAGTGCTATGATTATGATATTCCCAAGTACATGGAGAGGATCCCACGGTGAGTGAATAAATCCACTTGTAATCAAGGTGTGGATTTGACCACCTTCGACTTCTGAAGGCCTCATCCATAACATATCGTACATACCTCGAAGATCGTGATAATCGAGAGTCCATCCCCAAATTAATTGCACAATATATCCGAAGAGAAGAGATAAAGTCATGGCCATAGCAATCGATGCTTTATGATACCAAGACCAGGCTAAAGGACCGATAATCGCGACGATCCACAGGCCGAATAATACCTCCTCCATGTTAGGGCGGAGGAGGCGGCGGCTTGAAGCCCATGCGGTCGCTCGGAACTTCTGATGGGAGTCATCGAACTATCGAAATTGACTGTCCGCCGAGGTCGCTCTCAGGTGCTCGACAGTTGGTCTGTTTCGATAGACAGCGGAGAAGTTGTCTGCCTTTCTGGCGACAATGGATGTGGAAAATCCACGGTTATTGAAACCGCTGCTGGGCTAATTCCTATGGAAAAAGGCTCGAGTATGATTTCTGGACAATTGATACGCGACTCTGAGGGAAGAAGAGGGCGTACTAAATTCGGTCTTTGCTTGCAAGATGATTGTGTAATGGGCGATGAATTAGTTCAAGAAAGATTACTAGATGCTGCAGGTTGTAATTTCGATGTTTCTGCTCTTCTCAAAAACTGGGGTTTAGAACACAGAATTCATGATAAAATTGCGATGCTTTCGGGAGGACAACGTAGGAAAATCGCAATATTAAGCGGATTGATTCCTGCAATGATTTCCACAGAGCCTGTTGCTGTTTTACTAGATGAACCAGATAGTGGATTAGACGATGACTCTGTCGACAAATTAGTTCAAATCATCAGAGATCTTGCTGCAGGAGGTCATGCAATTCTAGTTGCTAGCCATAATTCAAAGGTTATTTCTTCAGCTGATAGAATAGTAGAATTCCCATTCTCCGAAAGAAAAGGTGAACCGACAACTGGTACTTTCAACCCGATCGAAAAAGGAACTGACCGTAAATCATTCATAGGTCACCGAATGAATTTACGAACTCTTTCTGGTGTAGCAAATAATGCAATTGCTGGGCTACTAACATTGGGAGCGATGTTAGCATTACTCAATCCTGAACAATTAGAAAATCGATTGTTGACCGCATTTATTCTCGCACCAGCATTAACTGCTGGACTATGTGGCAATCCAATACATCGTTTAACTTTAGAAAACCGTGCCCATTCATGGTGGAATACAAAATCTATGATTCCACCAAATTCAATTTTTCATTCTTTCATAATATATTCCGGAATAACTGCGCTGGCATCGATTATCACCGGAGAATTATACCTACAATTGATTATTGTAGGTGCCGTTTTAGGAACAATTACTGAAGCAATTGTTGGCTTGCTAAGTCATGCAACTTTACGTCTATCAAGGCCAAATGCAGTCATGATTAGACTACTTACTCCGATTTTGTTACTACCTTGGGCACTAGTTGTTGACACTCTATCAACATGAACATTCAAGAAAGGGTCCCTACGGGCTATACACATGAACATCAGAGGTGAAGTCGTAACTATGTTCGGCCTCGCTGGCCTAGGCTTGACATTCTGGCTAGGTATGGAATGGGCACCTTCTGTTTCAATAAATGCATTCAAAGCTCCTGATGCACAACGAATATTCTACTGGCATGTACCAAGTGCATGGGCGGCCATGTTAGCCTTCGGCCTACTATTCATTGGCTCAACATACTGGTTTTTCAAGCGTAGCGAATGGGCTTGGAGGTTGCATGTAGCAAGTAGCGAAGCCGGATTAGCAACTGGCCTAATGTGCGTTTGGTCAGGATGTATCTGGGGTGCTGCAGAGTGGGGCGTCCCTTGGGATTGGACAGATATTAGGCTAAACACATTCGCAATGCTGACTTTACTTTCCCTGTACTTAGTATTAGGAAGAAAGTCTCAACCTGATGGCATTGAAGCAAGAGATACCTTCTCAGCTTTTGGAATGTATGGATTTGTTCTTGTGCCAATAACTTATGTTGCTACAAGACTTTGGCAGATCAGACACCCTGGCCCAGTAATTGCTACCTCAGAAGGGTCGCTTAACTCAGACATGAGTATAGTTCTGCTAATTGGTGCGATATCATTCACCGTTCTTATCATTGGTCACGTCATGGCAGGCATGAGGCTGACTAATTTGGAACTTCGTCTCGAAGATTTGCAAAGACAATATGAGGAGAGGTCAGAATGAGTGGTCAAACATATCTTGTTGCTGCCTATCTAGGCATGATTGCTGCCTTAGGAATTTGGACCTGGACAGTATTTGCAAGGTCAAGAACCTTAGAATCTAAGATTAAATCATTGGAGAATGCTTTATCTAATGATGAATCCGAATGATTCATTGAAGGTGATTTTATGGACCTAGGGGGTGAATTCTGTCTTATTTGTGGCGCTGAACCACCGTTATTCAGCGACCGCATGTGCGAAAAATGCACACGAGACAGAGTAACTTTGGTCAAGGTTCCAAAGAATGTGCCATGGACGAGATGTGCACGATGTGGAATTGTAGATTTCCAAGGAAAATGGAGCAACGTCGACCCAGAAGACTTGTGGTATGAATTAGTTCAACGTAATGTTGAATTTCATACAGAGATTGAAGATTTAGAATTAGGTTTGATAGCACAAGAAGTAGACGGGAGGCACACCCTGATTCACATGGATATCGAGGGGGTAATCGATGGATTACCTTATGCAGAAAAACATACGATGAGAGCACGAATGTCAAATGGTGTTTGCTTGACTTGCACCAGAAGAGCAGGGAATTATTTTGAAGCAACGGTTCAACTTCGATCTAGTGCTCGAAGACTTTCTGAAGAAGAATTTCAAATTCTTAGACAAACCTTGGACAAAGTTTTGGCAGATATGCCAGAAGATCCTATGTTTTTCATCACCAATGAAGGACCTGTGACAGGAGGTTATGATGTGGTACTTGGTTCGAAAGCTCTGGCAAGAGCATGGGGCAGGCATCTAATTTCACAACACGGCGGACAAGTTACTGCAACCACATCTGTGGTTGGTCGCAAAGATGGTGCAGATTTGACAAGATTGACTCTTCTTTACAGAAAACCAGGATATGCTCTTGGCGATGTAATTAGATGGAGAGGTGATTTGTGGAGGCCATCAAGTTGGACTGGAGAAGGTGCAATACTTGAGAAAGTAGAGCGCAGGGAACGTACTGGAGCATCTTGGAGAGATTTAGAAAACGCAACTGTTGTAGCAAGAATTCAAGACTTCACATATGTCGATTCGATTAGCGAAGATTCTTCTGTTGCTGAATTCTTAGACCCTAATACCTGGAAAATGACGGCAGTTAGGTTACCGTTCGAACATGAGGCTGGAAGAAATCTATTATTGGCAAGAATTGATGGTGAATGGATTTGTCTGCCAAGATTAGGGGCGGATGGTGAATAAGATGGAAGAGGGCATGATTCGACTTGCTAACGCCCTTGATGAACAGGATATGATTGGATTTACCCGTTCGTTTGTTAATGACATTCGAATCGGTCGAGAATCGGTCAATCGTGAATTGCTCCCATGGATTACTGAAATAGAAAAAAGTTGGACTGGGGTGTTATTCTTAGGAATGGGAGGTTCTGCTGCAGGTGGAGACTTTGTTTCAGCACTTTGTGACCAAGAAGGAACAATTCCAATAAGATGTAACAGAGGTTATGATTTACCAAATTGGTGGACTCCTGACTGGTTAATCGTAGCAACATCATATTCTGGAAATACTGAAGAAACTCTATCTGCATGTGAACAAGCAATGAACCAAGAGGCAACAATTGTAGTTATTTCTAGTGGCGGTATTCTTTCTGGAATGTGCGAACTTTCCGATACAATGTATCTAATTTCATGTCCAGGAGGTCAACCTCCAAGATCCGCTTT
>QQSA01000052.1:1392-3449 GCA_003602535.1 Candidatus Poseidoniales archaeon | reverse complement strand
CCATCATAGATTTCTAATTGTCCATCAGGAATACAGTCTTTCAAAACTTCATCGTCAGTTTTGTCCTTATCATCATCAGCGATACAACCTGCGGATGACATCATCAATAAACTAAGGATACAAACTCCAAACATTATCTTGTTCGTAACAATACCGTTCATGTTTGCCCCACAGGTTTCTAATATATCGAATGAGCGATTAAAATATCTTAATCAGTAGGCCTTATCACATAAGGTATCAACCGAAAGACATGGGCAGAAAGTCAATTCTGGCACTAGGCATTGTGTCAGTGCTCCTGATAATGACTTTCTCAATTTTAGCATTGACAAATACAAATCAAGGCAATACAGAGCATGCTTTGGTTGTTGAAATGTCAAAGTCTAGCCTAGATAATGAATCTCAAGGAGAAGTAAAGACTGTTACTGTAGATAGTACAAATCTAAGATTCTCTCCAGATACTATCACTCTACAGGAAGGTGACACGGTTCGCTTCTTCTGGGAAGGTCAATGGCTTGCACATAATGCTGTAGAAGAAAATGGTCTCTTTGATTCAGGAGACCCTCAACGAAATGTTGAGTACAACTACACATTCCAACTTGGTGAAAATGGTACTTACGAATATGTTTGTGAGCCTCATGAAGAGGCAGGAATGGTTGGAACAATTATCGTCGAGCCTCAAGAAGTAGTAGTTCCTGAACCAGAACCTGAAGAGGAAGAAGACGAAGAAAATGATGCACTTTCTGTAGGAGAGGACGTCATTTCAGCAGTATTATTCACTCCTTGGTTTATTGGAATGTTCATACTTGTCGGCTTCATAACATCACGTAGAGATAAATTTCAATTGGGGCTTGCCTTTGAAGACGATTCGGTTGAATTAACAGATGAAGAATCTACTTCTGATGGTAAATCATTAATCGATAATTATCGAGCAAGAGTCCTAACATTATGTGCTCTTTATGTTGCTCAAGGAATACCTTGGGGATTCATGACTGTGACCTTTGTTACTTATCTGGCAGTAGAAGGTGTAAGTGCAGGAGAATTAGCATTCTTACTGACATTAGGAACTCTACCTTGGTCACTAAAATTCCTGTGGGGCCCAATTATTGACCGATTCCAATATCGGCAAATGGGGAAAAGGAGACCTTGGATTTTGATTGCTCAGGCTGGAATGACAGTCATTTTGGCATCGATGTTGTTAATTCCAGATCCTGCAAATGATCTTACATTGATTGCATCAATGTTCCTAGTTTACAACATCTTTACATCATTGCAAGATGTTAGTACAGATGCACTTGCTGTTGATGTTTTGAAACCACATGAATTAGAGAAAGTCAACAGTTACATGTTTACTGCGAAATCTGTTGGTGGTGTGATTGGAGGTGCTGGATTAGGTACAATAATCGGATTTGTTGGTATCAAAGGTGCAATTCTTTTGCAAATTCCAATCCTATTACTGATTATGATGGTTCCATTGCTAATGACTGAAAGACCAGGAGAGAAATTATTCCCTTGGAGCGAAGATGGAGATATTCAAACTGAAGATGAAGTTGAAGAAAAGAAAGATTTCAAAGAAATTCTATCGAAAGTAAAAACTGCATTTTCCTTACGTTCTACTCAATTAGGAATTGTATTGAGTCTGGTAATGTCGATTTCTGCATTCCTAATTGCTGTTCTTCCTCTATTATTCATTAGAGAACTAGATTGGTCTCAAGAAAAGTTCAATGCAACAAAGGGTGGTATCATCTTAGGAGTCTCCATGCTAGGATACATTGTAGGAGGACAATTAGGTAATAGGTTTGGAGGTAAATCTATCATCATTTATTCAGCCTTGGGAACTGCATTGTTAACAGCAACTTGGGGCTTAACTGAATCCATGTGGGATAGTGGATTCTTTATGATGGCAATATGGTGCCTTCGAACATTTGCTTGGTCAATGGTTTCGATCAATATCTTCTCTTTGATGATGAGAATTACTTGGGGAGAAGTAGGTGGTACACAATTTACGGGATATATGGCGATGATGAATCTATCAGCGATAATTGGTTATCAACTAACTG
>QQSA01000052.1:0-1336 GCA_003602535.1 Candidatus Poseidoniales archaeon | reverse complement strand
GAAACACTGGTAATTATCGCAACTATGTTCATAGATCCTGATGAAACAAGACGTACTCTTAACACCAATTTTAGATAATTAGTTATGACTGTTCAGTCTGCGGCAACTATGTCTAAGATTTCATCTTCTATACTCTTGGCAACCCTCATTCTCATAATTCCACTCAGTGGTTGTCTAGAGGATTCAATTTCAGATGACACTCAGCTGGATAGTGAATCTGTTGTATTGGTTGATCCGTGTACATTACCATCGCAAAGCTTGACCCAATCATTCGTCGAGATAAATGTCAATGGAGAAGATAGAACATATCGACTGTCTGCACCAAGCTCTGACGCCGGCACATTGTTGCCGGTCATCATCGCCTTCCATGGCGGAGGAGGGAGTACCGAGGATTTCCAGCAACAGAGTCAATTTGACCAACTTGGAGAAGAAGAGAAATTCATCATGGCTTATGCAATCGCTGAAGAAGATAGAACTGCAGCAGAAGGTGAATGGTATCTGAACACTGCAGCAACATCAAGAGAAGACAATGTTTACACCGAACATATCATTGAAAATCTGTCTAAAGCCTACTGTATTGACGAAGACCGGTTGTATGCCATCGGATATTCACTTGGATCAATGTACACCTATGAAATTGCATGCCAATTGAGCCATCAATTCGCCGCTGTGGCTTCTTTTGCAGGAACAATGCCGGTTAACCCAGAAACCTGTGATTTGGCAGGTTCGATGGCGGTCTTGCATATTCACGGGAAGCTAGATTACATTATCGATTATGATGATGATTGGGATTGGAAAGACGGTGAACACGAAGGTGTTGGAACCATGAGTAATATCCCAGGAATGATTGATTATTGGGCTGAAAAATCCAATTGCCAAAAGGGTAATACTCACGCTCATGTATTTGAAGGAGATGAGGTCGAACATATCGTACACAGTGACTGTGATGGCGATGTTCGAATTGAGCATTATGGGATGGAAGCCCAAGAACATACTTGGCCAAATCAGGTAGATGGAACCGACACATATGAACTGATGTGGAATTTCCTGAATGATTTCGAAAATTGAAAGCGTTTCACAACATGTCAAAATCGGTTATCATTTGTTACAAGGGGCTAATTCCAACACGGGCACCCATCCAAATAGTTTCGAATTTTGAAAACCGAAGATTTGGTTAATTCGATTCATACTCAGCGACCATGGCGGGTGACCTACAGCACATCCACGACCCCGCCAAAGCTGAGGAATTTGTTCGTTCTTTGGGGCTACAGGTTGGCGGAGCTGGCCATCCGTTTGTGGGTGATTGGGGAACTAAGGGTCTCTATGCATACAGTAC
>QQSA01000051.1:2735-4335 GCA_003602535.1 Candidatus Poseidoniales archaeon | reverse complement strand
GTCAATCCATGTTTCGGGGTCACCAACACATAGTCCGCTTGTTGTATCGGTGTGAATAAAAATGGTCTATCTGGTCCTAATCGCATGTCCTCGTAACATATAGCGCGAATATTACTTTCAGGATGACGCACTTCGATATTCCTATCGAGATCTAAAGCGCCTCTAATCCGAAAACTATCGTCCTCATACCAAGATGCTGAGTACCACATTCCTCCACGTAATCGATCCCACCGAACTTCACCATCAACAGGAATCAACTCCACTTGTGATGAATCTCCAGGTAGTCCTGACTCCGATAAAATTGTAATTTCATGACCCATTATCTCCATCTGTGCTTGCATGTCATTTCTTTTCAGAGAACCTTCTAACTCTTGGATAACCGGCATCATTGAAAGTAACATAACTCCGATGATTGTAATTACTCCTCCGAATAACAAGACAGTAGCTACAGCTGCACTTACTGCATCTTCGTCCCTTCGAAGGTTACTGGTAATCATTCACTAACCTCCACCAGTTGTAAATCGATTTCCAAATCAATCATTGAATTGCCTCCGTCAATGGTCATTCCATCGGAGCCACTTGAACGCAACCAAGGGCTGATTCCTCTGTGTTGATCGAGTGTGTCAGATGCTCTATGTAGGGTGTAGTCTGTTAGCCAAGCTTCATTCATCTGTGGCGTAATTGTTGGTCCAAGAGTTGATTCAAAGTTGAATCTGAAATTCCATGCATCGCCGCTGAATAATGAAATTGGCCCGGCTGAACGTATGTCATAAACTGCATTTTTTCCATCGGGTATTCGGCCGGCAACTCCGACATCTCGAATCGACAAACTAGCACGCATCGTACCATCAAATAATTCTTCGATATTTATGTCAGGGGTTTCGGAAATTGTCCATGGCTCATTTGAAAATTTGTCGTATCTGGCATCATTTACTAGTGCAATCGAATGTTCACCAGTTTGGACCTTGGTGCTAATCATTAATCCTGAAATTGAAATCTTAGCTTGTCTGTGAATTGGAGTGTTATCATCATCGTAAACCGTCAAGATATACATGCTCACAACACTCAAGTTGTGCTCTATTACGACCTCTTCTTCACTTGGTTCAAATGAGATTGTTTCTTCACCTGATTTAGTCCATATCGTGGCACTTGATGCGGATTCATTATGTGCAAATATGCTGAAACTGGACTTATTTATGTAAGTCACAGTAATCACATCCTGGTCGGTTAAATCAGCAGCAACAACCCATGTTTCAATACCGGTAATCGGAGTGATTGAACTTGAACCGGATGGTACAGTTGTCTTAATTCCTGTATCTGCGCTGGCACTTGCAACAATGTCGATTCTCTCATCTAGTCGTTCAGCAATACCATTTGCATTTGCCCATGCAGTATTATCTTGAAAATCATTAACATATGGGGTCAGCATCAAAAACACGCCTCCCATCATGGTAATTACCATGGCAAGAAGCATGACTACGCCAATAACCTCGCTTACGGCGAGGTCATCTTTGGCCACGGCACGGGACCTCATCGGGGCAAAGAGAATCAACCACACTCTTATGGTTTGACCAAGAGAGAGCCCTTACAGGGCTCATCC
>QQSA01000051.1:0-2287 GCA_003602535.1 Candidatus Poseidoniales archaeon | reverse complement strand
GCTCCGCTATGTGGTACTGGCACAGGTAGTATTGCAAAATCCTCTGCGAACTCTATAGCCTCTAGACTCTCAAATAATCTAACGCTTCGAAGGTCGAGATTTAATGCAGTAGCAGTTCTATCATTGCAGAAGATTGGAATGTCCCATCTTCTTTGGGCTATCGCAGCACCTCCTCCGTGATCTCCATGATGATGAGTCAACACTATCGCATCAATTTCATCAGCTCGAATTTCCATTCTCGCTAGGCGTTTTTCAAGTTGTTTCCCGCTGAATCCTTGGTCAATCAATATCTTACAATCTCCACTTTCAACAAGTGTCGCATTTCCGCGACTACCTGTGCCAAGATGGGTGAAAGACATAGACATGTGAACTTTGTTACGGCAGCGCGTTGAGCCCTTGAACTCACCCCTTGGTGAAAGAGCAAAATCCCAGTTTTGTCAATGTTTTTTGGATTACCGTAGGTAATCCGAGTCTGAACATTGCTCCATCACTCTATTAAGGCTGATTCTATGGTTCAGGTCCGGTTGGGTGCTACCGCGCTCAACGGTGATACCTATGCGCCGCTCACAATCAACACTTTTGCTGACCGTTCTTGTCGTATCTGGGCTGTTCTTTGTCTCTCAGTTGCCGGCTATCTCAAATGTAGCCACAACTAATCCAAATTTGACTGATGGTGAACAGCCGCCTGCTACCGATTCTGATGGAGACAATATTCCAGACGTCCATGAAAATTTGTTTAATGAATGGATCAATTTCACTTCAACTGATGGCCGTGATGTCATTATGAAGGGCCTAGATAGATACAATGCTTCAGATGCTTTTATCGACATTGATATTGATGGTTTGAATGCTACCGAAGAATATTGCTGGCCTTATCCTGCAGAATGTGTCGAACCAGGATTTGTTAGAGGATTAACTGGTGTAGTTAACGAATCAGGAGAAAGATGGTATCTAGATCCGAGAAAAGCAGATACTGATGGCGACGGAATGCCAGATGGTTTCGAAGTTCACATGTGTGATATGATGGGAGGATTTGATGAAGAAGAAGAGCGATTTGTTTGCGAATCTTTCGATCCATTGAATTCCAGTGATGCGGATCAAGATCCTGATGAAGATGGTTTCGATGTGGATAGAAATGGATTCTTAACTGTCAGTGAAATGTTAACTTCCCCTGAAGAGTATTTGTACGGGGCTCCTTCTAATTGGACAAATGAATTGGATGGACTACGTTGTTATGCTCCTAATCCTGAATCTTCAGTTCTCACCGAATGGCCATTCATTACCGAAGATGGAAACTTCACTAGGTTAACGAATATTATTCCGGCTTGCGCGCGAAATGGAACTGCAAATATATTTGACGAATATATCTGGTTGGGTACAAATCCATTAGAGGCTGATAGTGATAGATTCAACTTTGACGGAGTGAAAAATCGAAGATTATACCCCTCAAGCGGAGATGGCATAAGCGATGGATGGGAAATTCATTTCGGCCTCGACCCTCTTAATCGTTCAAACGCTCTGATCGACTTAGATGACGATGGATGGGATGCTAATCGGGATGGCATACTAAGCGTTGATGCTGCTAGATCGCCAGAAGCTTTAGCAGTAGGCGAACAACTCTCGACGTTGGAAGAATATTTTGTTCACCTCGACGACGAAAATACAGTCAAATCTGGAATGAGGTCGGTGGAATTAGGTTCTAAAGAAGGAACCTACACTGAATATTTGCTGACTCCAGAAGCAGGAGTTGATGATATTTCAATTCTTAATCACGATGTCAGAGAAATCATTGACGATGGCACATTTTTATGGGTTGGAACTAAACTTGGAATTACAGTAATAGACTTTGAAGAATCAGTTTCAGTGAATTACCATCTGCCGCAAGGTCATGACCTCCATGATATGATTTTGTTGGATGATAATTTGGTTATGTTTACAGAAAGTGGAACTTGGATCGCAGGAAGAGATGGCGGAGTGCTTGATGATATCCTACAATGGTCATACTTCCCAGGGAGATACACTGCTGGTGCCAAACTTGCTACTGATAGTGGAGACGATTATGTCATAGGATTGGGCTATGGGGGCTTTGGTTCAGTTTTCCAGATAAATGAATTATCGATTACCAAATTGAGCCTGGGAACTGGAATCTCAAATGCAATGTCTGGTGGTAATGCTACTGCGACAGTAGTTGCGCATGCAGATGTAGCAGTTGGTGGGAAGACATTGTTTGTTGGAACAGATGTTGGAATGTTTACTGTTGAAACATCTACTGCTAGAGATGAGGCTA
>QQSA01000050.1 GCA_003602535.1 Candidatus Poseidoniales archaeon | reverse complement strand
TGGCAACAGCAGCAACAAATGCAACAACAGCAAGCTTGGCAACAACAGCAAATTCAACAACAAGGGTGGGGGCAGCAACCCACTCAACCAATGCAGCCAACAATTCGTTCAGGATTACATTGTAGAGGTTGTAGAATTGGAGTAGATCCAAATTGGAGATTCTGCCCTATATGTGGTACTCAGAACCGCTAATTCTCAGTAAATTCCCCATCATTTAGAATTTGGAAATCATCTAACCAAACTGATGGTTTAGTTATCACTCCTGGAATGTGGATACCTACTGCAGCATTTCCTCCAAGGCTTGTATTATCTCCAATTGAAAAATAGCACGTTCCAAGTTGTTTTTCATCTTCGAGTACGTGTCCAGTTAGTCTTGCTTTAGGGTTCATTCCAAATCCGAATTCAGCAACAGTCCAAACCAATTCTCTATCTTTAGACTTCAACCTTGATGCGGCTTCGCCAAATTGTTGGCGTATTTGAGCAGCTGTTGAATCACCTTTGATGTCGATAACAATCCCCTTTTCAACGACTAATTCAAGAGGTTCTTCCAAGATGGTAGATTCCCATGTTCCATCGATTACTATTGTGCCGTTCATTGTACCTTCTCTCGGCAAAACGAATGCTTTACCTGCAGGTAAATTTGTAATCATTCTTGGTCGATTGCAAATGCCATTATCATCGAGTTTCCAATCACGCCATGAAACTTCAAATTCAATGTCTGTACCCTTTTTATCCTTAACATGAATTAGACGTTTTCTCCTAAGTGTAGTTGATAATTCTGAAAGATTTTTCTTTATTTGATTAAAATCCGCAGTCATTCCGCCACTGATGAACATTTCAGCAGTCATTCCTGGCATGGTTGCGACTCTTGCTCCTTCCTTCACTGCACTCCGAATTGCTCTTGTATGTGTTAATGAATAGCGTGTAGGTGCGATTACAATCTGTTGTTGCCGCATCAGGTTAGCGACCGGTGCGGGCGGTTCCTCACCGTGGTGCCGACTTTTGGGCATTACAATCAGTAGAACTCTATCTGATCTTTCGGTCGCAGTGCGGTGAAGTGCTTGCCCAATCTCTCCAGTGGTTGGGTCACAAACAATCAGTACATTTTCCCCTCTTCTGATATCCATACAAGTATGTGTGACCGTTTTAGCCGATTCCATTAAGGCAACTTCAAAATCTATCTCTTGGTCATTATTTTGAGGAATTTCATCCTCTGGAATTTCCGCAAGTACGACCTCTTCAATTTCAACATCGTCCGAATCAATAACCGGTTTTTCACCCTTCGATTTGCGGCGGAAGGGGGAGGCCATGTACAACGCAAGCACGACTACGACTTCAAATTGTGCCCGTATGGCGCTGAAAATTTCAAGAAACAATGACTCTTGGAGGAAATATGGGCGACAAAGAAGAATTCATGTCAAGAGTAAATGATCTATACCGTTTTGAAGCAATCCAAGGTCATTTGGGGTGGGACCAAGAAACCATAATGCCTGCTAAAGGAGCGAAAGCACGAGGAGAAATCCTTGCTTGGTTAGCAAGTCAACGTCATGACCGGCTCATCGATTCTAAGTTAGGTGAATTGATAACTAAGCTTGAAGATCAGAATCACGATGATTTCTTCATGGCTAATGTTAGAGAGATGAGAAGGAAATACGATGAAGCAGTAAAATTACCTACAGAATTTGTCTCTGAATTTACTAAAGCCCGAAGTGAGGCTTTGATTGCATGGCAAAAAGCCCGAAGTGAGAGTGACTTTTCTTTATTTGCTCCTCATCTTGAAAGCATGGTCAAACTAACACAACAAAAAGTCGAATATCTTGGTTGCGAGTCAACTCCGTATGATGTTCTTCTCGATGAATATGAAGTCGGAATGACTGTGGAAGATTATGACCCACTATTCAGTGGATTGAAGAAAAGATTAGTTCCATTATTATCAAAGATTATGGATTCAAACATAGAAATTCCAAGATTGCCTGAAGACATGACATTTCATGTAGATGGTCAAGAGGAATTTTGTAAGAAAGTTAGCAATGCCATGGGATTTGATTTCGATGCAGGAAGGATGGATCGATCTACTCACCCTTTCTGTGCAGGCTTATGGCCAGAAGATACTAGGTTCACAACAAGGTTTGACGAAAAAGATCCATTTTCTTGTTTGTATGCTGTTATGCATGAGTCTGGCCATGGTTTGTATGAACAGGGTTTGCCACGCGACCACAGTTATTCTCCAGTAGGAATGGCTGTTTCCTTAGGAGTTCATGAATCACAAAGCAGATTTTGGGAGAACCAGATCGGTAGAACTGCAAACTTTTGGAAGATCGCAATGCCTTGGTTTAAGGAGGAATTCCCTGACTGTCCAGATTGGGATTTTGAGACTCTAGATCTAGTGGCCAATGAAGTCAAACCGGATTTTATCCGGGTCGAGGCAGATGAAGTAACATATAATCTGCATATTATGATCCGATATGAGATCGAGAAACTAATTTTTAATGGAGGTCTTCAAGTCAAAGATATTCCAAGTACTTGGAATAAAATGATGAAGGATTGGTTTGGAATTGAAGTTCCAAATGATTCGTTAGGATGTCTCCAAGATATTCATTGGTCAATGGGTGCATTTGGGTACTTCCCAACTTACACATTGGGTAATCTATACGCGGCACAATTACTACAAAAAATGGTAGAAGATTTAGGTGATATCGACCAGATAATTGGATCAGGGGATTGGTCCAATATGTTAGATTGGCTTCGCGAAAGAATTCATGCCAAGGGCTCATTGATGACGCCAGCAGAACTGATTAAATCAGCGACTGGCGATGCTCCAAATCCGGAGCCATTCCTCGATTATGTCGAGAAAAAGTATTCGAAATTATACAGATTGTAATTATTCTTCTTCGCTAGTACCTTTGCCGGTAACTTTAGCTTGAAGTGTGTTTAACATTCCAGTCAATTCACTGATTGCATCTTGCAAATCATTTGTTCTATCATCTTCATTATCTGTTCCAAATGATACACCCAATAATGTAATCATTGCTCCAGATAACATGATGACTGCAGATATGAAAAGATCTTTCAAATCTGTATCTTCTCCGTTAGCAATCATTACTCCCCAAAGGGCACCTGCTGCAAAGATTAGCAGTCCAAGTATAATTTGCTGATGTCCCGGTCCAAGTTTTTCTTCTAGTCCACTCATGTGTTTCCCCGTTTGGAAGAAACATCGTTTAGTAAAAAACTTAGCGGATATTTTTTCTATTTTTCATCTAGAATTAATTCCAAGGAGTCATGACCAATGGACTTCCTACTTGACCAGGTTCTACAAGACATCTTCCTTTTGGTCCAGTTGAATCATTTCTTTCGAACACAGGAACTCCAGCAACTACGGTAAGAACCGGCCATCCTACTAGGGATTTTCCAGCGAAGGGATTCCATCCAACTGTTGACCACGAATTTTTATCCTCAACTAGTAGCTCTTTTTCCATATCAACTAGGACTATGTCTCCATCATATCCTTCTTCGAGCTTTCCTTTAGCTATCATTCCATAACATTCTGCAACATTACTACACATCCATTGAACAACCTGTTCTAAGGTACATTCGCCATTTGCAGCATGAGTTAGCATTACCGGAAGTGATGTTTCTACACCTGGCATCCCGCTAGGAGCGCTAGGGAAACCTTTCGCCTTTGTCTCAAGTGTGTGTGGAGCGTGATCGGTTGCTATGCAATTTACAGTGCCATCAAGCAACCTCTTCCAAAGTGTATCCTTATCTTTTTGATATCGGATTGGTGGATTCATCTTCAACCTAGTACCAAGAGTCTCGACGTCCCTTTCATCAAATGTCAAATGTTGAGGTAATACTTCAGTTGTAATGTGAGCTTGTCCTTCTTTGCCAGCGAGCGATGTCAACCCATGCAAAAAATCGGCTTCGATTCCAGAAGTTAGGTGCAGAATATGCAACCTGTGGCCGCTAGCCTGTGCATATCCAACTGCTCTTTTGGTAGCGATTAGTGCTGTTTCTTCGTCTCTCCATTCAGCATGAGCAGCCATATCTGTACGACCTTGAATCATCTTTTCTCTTTCAATCATCCTGGTCTCATCTTCAGCATGAACTGCAATGAGTCCAGCAGTATTGTCAAATATTGTTTTCAAAGCATTTGATTCATTTACCAATAAATCACCTGTCGACGAGCCCATAAAAATCTTGATTCCACATATGCCTGGAATCGCAATCGGTGAATCTGGAGTGCCTACAGCTTTTTGCAATTCTTCAACGTTAGACTCAGTGGCTCCAATAAAGAATCCATAATTTGTAACACAACGATTTGATGCAGTCTCTAATTTTTGATACATTGACTGTAGGGTTGTTTGGCTTGGAACATTGTTAGGCATGTCCAGGAAAGAAGTCACTCCTCCACTTGCAGCAGCACGAGATCCTGTGTGCAAATCTTCCTTTTCAGGTTGCCCTGGGTCTCTGAAGTGGACCTGAGGGTCTATGATTCCGGGAAGTAGATGCAATCCATTTGCATCATGGACTAATTCACCATCTTGCGGCATAAGGTTTCCACTTGTTGAAATTTCTGAGATAGATCCATCAGTTATCCGCAAATCGCCGGTAACAATTCCATTCGGAAGAACCATTTTAGCACCAGTTATCAAAATATTTCCATTCATAGTTTCACCTTCTTCTTGCATTTTTAGGACGGAATGCATTGCATACATCGTCATTCATATCGATATATGGTCCGTTCAATAGATCGACACAATAAGGAACAGCTTTCCAAATCTCATCAATTGTTTCTCGAATCGCTTTAGGCCTACCTGGCAAATTAAAGATTAAACAATTATTTCTAATTCCTCCTATTTGTCTAGATAGAATTGCAGTAGGTACAAATTCGAGCGAAATAGAACGCATTTGTTCACCAAAGCCCGGCATTATTCTATCACATACCATTTCTGTAGCCTCGGGAGTAATATCTCTTTTAGCGGGACCTGTGCCGCCAGTTGTAACAACAACATCACACCCTAACTCATCAACCATTTCAATCAATGTACTTGAAACAGAGTCTATTTCGTCGGGTACAATTCTGTAGTGATGACTCCATTTAGAAGCAATCGCTTCTTCAAAAAAGCCGAGAATAGAAGGGCCTCCTTCGTCCTCATATTCACCAGAATGTGCTCTGTCAGAGACGGTTAGAATTCCGAATATCGCAGGGTCTCCGACCATTACAAACACCTCACTGGTTGCCGTATTTATCTCGGATGTCGGCATGGAATGAGTCTAGTAAAGTATCTTCAAACAGTTCAGCCTGCCTTCTAATTTTAGTTGATCGCATATGGAGGAATGCCATTCCAATGAATGCAATAATTGCAATTGGGATAGCGGCTTCAAGTTTGTATTTGTGCATGACTGTAACTATACCTTCGGCGGTGTAAGCCCATGTTAGTGATGCGATTGCTCCACCGACGAATGTCGCCCACAATACGCGCATGAACTTCATTCTGGACAGAAGTCCAAGCATTGCTCCTACTAGAACACCAGATGCCATGAATGGAATCCAAACGAATACAATTAGTCCCCAGAATCCCCACTTGTTAATCATTTCACGCTTTTCGTTGGCAGTATATTCTACGGTCGACAAAATGTCTCCGAACAATTTGGTTTGCAGAACTCTACCGCCTAACCCATCTTGTTTTGCAACTGCTGCTACACGTGCATCATTGCTGTCTTTAGACGATAGAGTTTCAACTCTACCTGCACCAGACCTATCGGCTAATGTAGAAACAAGATTGCGTCCCTTTACTATCAATTCTTGACTTCCAACCAATTCAGGGTTTTCTCTTGAGATATATTTTCGCAAATCCTTTTCAATATCAGAATTAGAATCCTTGAATCTGAAGAAAGCCAATCTTTGGTTAGGCTTGTATGCCACTCTGACGAAAATTATTGAATCCTCGCTAGTTACAGTAGCCATCTGTAAAATCAAATCATTCTTGGAGCGGAAGAATCCTTTGACAGACTCACGCACTTCATCTTCCACTTTGGATAACATGTGTAGGTCGCGGAAGAAAGAGGTGTAGTCTTGGTCCTCCATGTCCTCCTCCTCAACCATTCCACTTCCGACACCCACTCCTGTTTCGAAATCAATAGCCTGATTATCACCAATCGAACGTACAGTTAACTGAACAGGTTTGTACACTCTGAACAAAGCAAATTCATCAAGGATTTCTCGAAGAATATCAGATCTTACATCTGCCGAATCTGAAAAGGTACCTTCTGTGTTTGAGTAAGGAACCATAATGTCGATGGATAAATCTCTCACTTCAATCTTGTAAAGATCCCAATCGATTGCAATGTGTAATCTTCTTTCTGTATTTCTCAATACATCAGCTACAACTTTCTTGATATGAGTTCTTGAGAGCATATCGTCGGTTTCTTGATGGTAAAGTTTGTACATAACAGGATATGCTAGGAATAGGGATATCACTGATAATGAAAGTGATACGAAAGCCATCCACCAAGCAGGTATTCCAGCAGCGCCTCCAGTTAGCATGGCAGTTTCTCTACCGCCTCCTAATTCAGCTCCCATCAATACGAATCCCCAATTTCCTAAATCGGTAACCGACCAACATGAACGTGGTCCGTCCTCTACCAATTCTGCTTCTCGCACTATTTCTGAGTCTACAAATGGTAAGAATGATAGTGCATTTTCTGAGGTTGTAATTTCGAATTCAACTATTTTCTCAATTTGTTTGGTCCCGTTTAATACCGATTCCTCACGATATTCATCAGTCCACTCAGACATATTACTCATATTCGCATCCGAATTATAAATATCGATTTTAATCGTCACTTCATAAATTCCAACATCCCAATCTGAGAATTTAATTTGAGTTGATCTTTTCTGAACTTCTTTTTGATAAGGATCAGGAGGCGTCCCTTCTTCAACCACAGAAACTGTCCAATTTAGAACAGTATTTCCTTTTTCCAGGTTTCTACCTGAAATTTCTAAAGATTCAGCATCATTATCCGGATAAACGTGAATCCAAGGTGTGTCTTTTACTTCTTCACATTGTTCACCGCTATCAAGGAATGTTCCACTGGCCCAATGGTCAAGTGAAGTTGATTCTCCGAAAACACCACCAGACATCCCGAAAAGTAGCAGAGTGTATAATGCGCCGTAACCGATTCCAGCCAATAGTGTCCAATCTTCGATAGCAGATGGGAATCTTCTCTTCGAGTCAGTATTTCTTCTCTTTCTGATTCCTGCTAATTCTTTGGACACCTTGTCAATTGGTTTAGATTCAATATTTTCTTCTGAGCGAGGGTCAATATCAGTTTGGATATTCTGCGACCCCATATTTGCCCCTATGGGGCATCAGCAAATGAATACTATGCTAAATTTTGGAAATCTTGGTTAGAAATCCTATATTCTAAGAAAGTGGTATGAATCGTTGTGATTTCAAGTTTTCTGGAATTTCAGTATGCTCAGAGTTTACGGAAATTTGTTGTGCCCAATCGATTATTGAATCATAATGTTCCTCTTCGAGTGAGCCCAGCCAAATCCGATTACTATCAATCGTTATCAAAGAAACATTGTTTCTACTGCATGGCCCCAAGCATGTGGAAATACTTAGCTTCACATCATTACCTAGATTCTTCTCTTTCCAAGCCTGTTTTAGTTTCTGTACTGGAATTTCTTTGTTGCCTTTATCTACCCTTCCACAGCAGCATCCATTACATACGGCAATTTTAGGCTGCAAAATAGGCACCTCTGAATCAAATCGATATTCGAACAAAGTCGTCGTTGTCAATGGGGACCCACACATTTGATTTCTCATCATTTTGGATTTCGACTCTATACGGATTTCCTTGGTCCCAAATCTTCAAAATCCGACCTTCAGTGAATTCTCCAATATTTGCATAGACAGTGTCTCCTACATTGAATCGTAGGTCTTCAGCCATACATTTAATCAGTCCTTCTTGCAGTGCTTTGTGGTCTAGATTTCGTCCGATGAAAACGAATCTACATTCACGAGTTTCTCCTTCTTTCCACAGACCTATATCTTCGCTGAATTCACCTCCAAAGAGCATATGAACACCCTGGAAAACAAATTTTTGTTCCATGCCTTTTACCGCAAGGACTCCTTTGTAACGGAATAGGTCTTCGCCTTTATCTCGCATCAAGTCGCCAATCCATCGCTCTAATTTATTTACATTTAATTCGCCTTCGAACCTTGCACTTGTAGAGGTTACGCGTTGGTCATGTTCATGTTCTGCTTCAGTGTCCAAAAATTCTGGGTCCATTTCTAATGTCCTTTCTAAATCAAACGAGCCGATGTTAATCAGTTCCTTCGGGTCAATCAGACTGTTTTGTGTTCGATATATCGGAGCAAAATTGTTGATAGATTTAATTCTAGATTCAACTTCTTCCAATTCATCTTCAGATACAAGATCGATTTTGTTTAGCATTACTCTATCTGCAAAAGCGAGTTGCTCTACCGATTCATTTTCAACTTCTTCAGGCTTTTCTTCATCCAAATGTTGGATGATGTGCTTAGCATCTACAACTGTGATTATTCCATCCAGTTTGTAACGCTCGACTACTTTATCATCGACGAAGAATGTTTGAGCAACTGGTGCAGGATCTGCAAGTCCTGTGGTTTCAATCAATACTCCATCAAAATCTTTGATTCGGTCATACATGTTGTCCAGAGCTTCGGTTAAATCCCCTCTAACTGTACAGCATATGCATCCGTTCATTACTTCGATAATTGTCTCCTCTGAACTTTCAACAAGGATATTCTCATCAATACCTACATCACCAAATTCATTTTCGATAACTGCAAATTTCATTTTGTGATCCATACTAGAGAGAATATGGTTTAGCAGTGTTGTTTTACCGGATCCCAAAAACCCTGTTAGTACAGTGACTGGAATTCTGTTGTCCATCTCTGAATTATTAGTCATATTAGCGCCTAAATGTCGGTAAGAACATTGGTTGATAAACCAAACTAATAATAGTAAAATCCAAATTTATTATCTTAGTTCAATACACATTAAGTGTGGTGGGTTAGGCCGGACTTGAACCAGCGACCTCGGCATCTTCAGTGCCGCGCTCTCCCAACTAAGCTACTAACCCGGGATAACCTCGCCACACGCATCAGCATTTCAAGCCTTACGGCTCTATCACTCGATGTCATCGAGGACAGCAGCCTGCATTTCAGCTAATTGTGCAAGTCCAATTCGGGACATGTCAAGCAATGCTTGAAGTTCATCATAAGAGAAAGTAGACTCTTCGCCAGTTCCTTGAACTTCGACAAACTTTCCGTCTGAGGTTCCTACTACATTCATGTCGACATCTGCATTAGAATCCAGGATATAATCCAGATCAAGATATACATCATCTCCTATCAATCCAACAGAGATTGCAGACAAATCATTTGGAATAACCTTGTTTTCATGATTACGAGCCTCGGTATCGGATAACTTAGGAGGAGTCCATCCATTCTCCCTATCCTCACGGGAAGGTCGTAAATCTGCAGGCAGACATTCACCACTAGCAATCAATCTACGAACAGCTAATCTTAGAGCGATATTTGAAGCCGTAATAGAAGCGCATCGGGTTCCACCATCCGCATTCAGAACATCACAATCTACGGTTAGTGCCAGAGGACCTAATGCCTCTAAATCGATAGCGCCTCTAAGAGATCGAGCAACCAATCTTTCAATTTCTTGAGTACGCCCCTTAGCTCCTCTTCGCTCTCTACGGAATCTAGAATCAGTTGAACCAGGCAAAAGGGAATATTCTGCATGAACCCAACCCTTAGTTGCATCTCTAGGGAACCAACCTGGTAGTCTTGCTTCTTTTGTTACGCAACAAAGGATGTGAGTATTTCCTTGCCGATATAGAATACTGGCTAATGCATTTGGGGTGAAATCGATTTCAACCTCAATATTTCTCATTTCATCTTTAGCACGGTCGGTCTCAATGCCTGTCTTGAACTTGGCCATGCTCGGGCGAGCAACCACTACACAAGAACACTTCCGTCCGCGCGCAGGTTGAAGAATCGGCTCTCTTTGGGATGTCCATGCCAAGGGTTGCAATTTGCGGCGTTGCTCGAACTCCAATTGGGAAATTCAGAGGTAGTCTCTCCAATCTAACAGCAGTCGAGCTAGGAATTCGCTCGGTTAGTGAATTGTTGAGTCGATGCAAAATCAATCCAACAAGTGGCGTAATCGATGAGGTACTTTTCGGCCAGGTACTTCAAGCTGGAGCAGGGCAAGCGCCAGCAAGACAAGTTGCCCTTGGAGCAGGTTTGCCTAATTCTATTGCTGCAACTACAATCAACAAAGTATGCGGCTCTTCACTCAAAGCAGTAATGATGGCAGCTAACAGTATCAAAGCTGGAGAATACAAAGCAATTATCGCTGGAGGAATGGAGAGTATGACAAATGCTCCAAAGTTTGAGAAGAGAAATGGTGAAGAAAAAGAAATGGTTTCCACTATGGTTCATGATGGTCTCTGGGATGTATACAATGATGTTCATATGGGAAATACCGGGGAAATCGTTGCCAATGAATGTGGTATCTCAAGAGAAAAAATGGATGCGTTTGCTGCTCGTTCTCAAAATAAGGCTGCAGAGGCAGAAGCGAACGGTTGGTTTGATTGGGAGAGGTTTGAGATGCCTGAACTTTCTACTGATGAAGGAGTTAGGGCAGGAACTACTATCGAGAAGTTGGCCGGTCTTAGGCCTGTCTTCCAAGAAGATGGAATGGTGACCGCAGGTAACGCATCGACTCTTAACGATGGAGCATCCGCTGTTCTTGTTGCAGACGAAGATTTTGCTAATGCAAACGGCTGGGAAATCATTGCGATTGTAGAGGATTATTGTACTGCTGGAGTCGAACCAAGCAGAGTAATGTATGCTCCAGTGCCGGCAATCAAAATGTTACTTGAAAGAGCAAATCTGAACGTTTTGGATATAGATGTGTATGAGCATAATGAAGCATTTGCTAGTGCATCTTGTGCAGTTGCGCAAGATGTGGGGATTCCCGATGATAGGTTCAATCTACACGGAGGAGCAGTCGCTTTAGGACATCCTCTTGGAAGTAGTGGAACTCGTTGTTTAATCACAATGATTGGAGTTATGCGTAGACTTGAAGCCAAGAGCGGAATTGTTTCTCTTTGCCTTGGCGGTGGAAACGCAGTAGCAATGAGAGTTTCAATAGATTGATAATCAATTTTCATTGCTTTGGTATATTAAATTGGAAGCAGAACGTGAGAGGATTACGATAAAGAAAACGATTGCAGAAAACAATGCAATCATTGAACCACTGCCTGTTTTTAACTCCGAAGAAAGATAGAGCCCGCCCAAGACTGAAATAAAACCAAAAATCTGAGTCCAGATTAAGCAGGAACGGAAACTACGGCCAATCAGTTGTGCAGTTGCCGCAGGCGTAACCAATAATGCAGTTACTAATAGTGTTCCAACTACCTGAACCATGCTAACCACCACAGCTGCAGTAATTATACTGAAAAGTAACCCAATTCCTCGAACAGGTAGTCCCTGAATTCTAGCAGCTAATGGATCTAATGTGCAAGCAAGTAATGCTGAACGAATCGAAAATAGTAATATCATCGAAACAATACAGATTAAGGCGATCATATCAAGATCTTCTTTATCGATTAACAATAGATTTCCAAATAGATAACTCTCAATTTCTACTGTGAGACCTTCCCCCCAGATTCTTAAGATTACCATTCCTAAGGCAAGCATGCCCGTTAGGAAAATAGCAATCGAGGCATCTCCTGTCAGTAATTCTCTATACTGTAACTCATGAATTAGGATTGCTGCAATTACACTGAAAACAAGTGCATACCATAACGGCGACGTTGCTCCAAGAACAACTCCAACGGCCACTCCTCCAAAGGAAACGTGTGCTAAACCATCTCCAATTAGTGCTAGATTTTGTATTAGTAGAAACACTCCTAGGAGTCCTGCTACAATAGTCACCAATAGTGCTGCAATTAATGCGCGCTGGAACATTTCCATTTTGAAGAATGAGGGGAAAATTGTACCTGGCATGAAAGGGGCTAATATTTCCAATATTGGGGCTACAATTTCTAAAATTATTACTCCAATACCCATTATTCTTCCTCCTTTATATCCGAATCTTTTGTGTCTTTATGTACCGGTTCAATTCCTCTTAGACCAGCAAGGGTGTTTAGATCAGGGAAGTCATCAGTTTTTCCATCAAATTGGATTCTTTCCTCTAAGTAGATCATTCTGTGAGCGGTTTGCCTAATGGCAGTCAAATCATGAGAAACCATTAGAATCGTTTTCCCTTCTTCATGACATAGTTGATCTAATAATTTCAATATGGAATTTCGGGCGTCTCTATCTATACCAACCAATGGTTCATCCAGCAATATAAAATCAGCATCTGATGCTAATGCACGAGCAATAACAGCGCGTTGTCTTTGGCCCCCTGATAGACGGGCAATATGTGTATTTTCGACATCCTCTAATCCTACGATTTTGATTGCTTTATCTACAAGTTCTTTCTCTCTTCTATTTAGCCAAAAAAACATATTTTTTGAATTACGCGTACCTAATTGTACCAATTCTCTAACAGTAATTCGAATATCCTTTGGAAGATTTGATGCTGCTTGAGAAACCCAGCCAATTTTACCATTTAGACTCCTTGAATTTGGAGGAGAACCATATATTCCTACTGATCCATTCTTCAATTTCAATATTCCAAGAATTGCTAGAAGAAGTGTTGACTTGCCACTTCCATTTGGTCCAACTAATCCTACAAATTCACCTTTGTCTATTGTCAAATCAATATCAGTGATAATGACCTTGCCCGATCTAATAACGGTCACGTCCTTGACCTCTAATACGGGCTCAACTTTCAGATTTTGAGAATCTAACATAGAGGCCCTCCCATACAAAAGATGCAATGGTTGAGTTACGCCAAACCATTATTACATCTATAGTTTCCTAGCCCTTACAAATTCGAAAATTAAATAACCTGCAGAAATTAGAATAGCACTACCAACGATAATCATAGGGATAAAATCTACCATACTCATATTATCATCTCATGTTTTGTTTACATCGGACGGTCTCAGCAACCCATTCCTGCGGCTAGATTATCTAGATTCTTGTACATCATTGACATGTAATCATCATCAGAATCACTTGGAGCCATTTCCATGGTGTAAAGTGTCTGTACCTCTACATTTGTCTCGTCAACTATGCTCTGAACTGATGTCTTGTCAGTGTACTCTTCTACAAACAGAACAGATATTTCTTCATCTTTGATGAAATCAACGACTTTCAAGACATCTGCTGGAGAAGGCTCTCCTTCTGGATCTAAGCCATGTACGGTAACGAATGTGATATCATATCTGTAAGCTAAGTAAGAATATGCATTATGGTTCGCTGCAACAGTTCTGGAGGAACATGTTCCTTCCACAAGTTTCTTCTCGAACTCATAGTTCAACTCATCCAGTTCATCCATGTAATCCTCTGCATTTTCTGTGAATACATCTTCACCATCAGGGAAGGTATCAATCAGAAGTTCAAGGACCAAATTGACTTGAACCTTGTATGCGACTGGGTCTAACCAGCTGTGAGGATCATACTTCAAATCGTCCATGTCTTGTCCGTCTTCATCATCATGGTCATCGTGTCCGTCTTCACCATCATGGTCATCGTGTCCGTCTTCATCATCATGGTCAGAGTGGTCATCATGGTCAGAATGGTCATCATGGTCGGAATGGTCATCATGCCCTTCTCCATGCATCATGAGGTGGATTTCTAGCTCGGAGGAATGAGCAAATCCGTACTCTCCTTCAGCCATGACGTGAATGATAGCATAACCCATGACATCTTCGCCAATCTCTTCGTGGCATTCACCGAATTCCTCTACAAGAGGAATGAATGTTTCTAATTCAGAAATATCCAGTAGCATGTCATTGTCAGCATCAGAGTCATTGAAGAAATCCATCAACATTGACATTTCTTCTTCCTCAGTGTGCTCATCATGACAGTCTTCATGGTGGTCATCGTGGTCATCATGACTGTTTTCAACCCAGTGGAATCCTGCTTCTTCACAGTCTGATAGATTTGTATATTGTTCCATAATTTGATGACTTACCATGTCATAGCATACCATTTCGTGTTCGTCGTGATCATGCTCATCAGTTTCATTGTGATCATCATGGTCATCAGTTTCATTGTGATCATCATGGTCATCATGTTCATCCTCTTCCCATGCCATCCAGAATTCATCCCAGGAGATGTGGCTGTCATTATCAGTATCATACTCATCTAGGACTTCTTGAGGGGTAGGTGCCTCATCATGTTCTTCTTCCATCCAAACATGTCCTGCAGCTTCACAGTCAGCTTCGTTGGAATCGTAATTCTCGTGTGTGGATGTGTTGTGGCAGTAACCATGTTCGTCACCGTGTCCAGCCTCATCATGGTCTTCTTCCATCCAAACATGTCCTGCAGCTTCACAGTCTTCTTCGTTAGATTCGTAGTCTTCATGCGTTGAAGTGTTGTGGCAGTAACCATGTTCGTCACCGTGGTCACCGTGGTCACCGTGGCCACCGCCGCCTTCTTCGGCAACGTGTTCTACATCATTACCAGCGGAGTCTTTCAGATAGTGCTGAGAGGCTTCGAATTCGTAAGGGCTGTGTGCTGTATAAGCGGCTAATCCACTTATCCCATCTGTGTTGATAGTGAATGTGGACATATCTCCAGTACCAACATGCCATTCGAAGCATGATCCACCGTCAACAGGCGTCATCGATTCACCATCTTCTACGATTGTACATTCTCCTTCAATAAGGGCTTCTACGCCACCTTCCAAGCTGTGCATTGTCTCTTCGGTAGGTGTGTCAGTCGGAATGAGGACTACGCGCATGCTCGGATCAGCATAGGAACCGCCGACTTTCTCCATTGTCCATGTGTGAGTAGCATCGTTCATCTCAAAGATTCCAGCCCATTCGAAAGGACCGTCTCCATGTCCGTGGTGATGGTGAGCATGGCCTCCAAGCATCTTTAGAACGGCCAGATCGAATTCTTCTTCGTGGTGTTCAGTTTCGAATTCAATGATATACTCGCCTTCTTCAAGGTGGAAAATATGTATTACTGAATCAGATGGACAGTTTGCTGGATTAGCTATTGTCTCTTCAGGATTGACATGGTTGTGTCCTTCATGGCCATCGTGGTCATCATGGTCCTCATGCCCATCATGGTCCTCATCGTGATTATGTTCATCATGGTCCTCATCATGGTCCTCATCGTGATCATCTTCATGCTCTGCAGCCTCAAGCGAATGTGTAACTGGTTCAGCATGAATCTCGGTTAAGTTGTCCTCGTCCAGTGATAGATGAAGACTTTCGAAAGGCCCAACAGTTAGCAATCCACAAAGATCCTTGATTAGCATAGATTCGTAATCTAAATCATTCTCTCCAGTTGGCATTCTGTGTATCTCTTCCGAGTCAGGTGCATCTGAACCCAAAGAATCTAAGGTGTCCTCTACCCAAGTCTCAAGACCTAAACCATGGTAAAGGAACAGGTCACTTTCTGACAACCGAATAATATCTTCTTGGGTTGGAGCATAGTCGTGTACAGGGATATTGTTTGTGCTCATCATTTCGACGTTGACAGAATCTCCTACTATTGCTGAAACTATTTGTTCAATGTGGTAAGTAGAAACAATTACAGTTCCATACTTACCTTCTTCTTTATCATCATCTTCATCATTGTTTAAACATCCAGCTAGACTTGATGTAATCAAAACAAAACTAACCAGTAGTGCCTTATGCCAATTAGAGCGCATGCTCCGGCGCCAACTAATAACTATATAAAAAAAACTAATAAATAGGCTCAGAAATATTATTATTAGGGTAACTAATCGGACAACTATGAGCAAAATCATCTCCTTCAGTTCTGATAATAATTTCAGCGACAGTCTTGATTACATTATGGAGAAATCCGGCTATAACAATAGGAGTCGTTTCTTGCGTGATGCAGCACTTCATTTTTCTGATTACAAGCAAAGAGGCGACTTATCTGAAATGGAAGACGATCTTGTCGTTGAAGGTCACATGATTGTTTATTATCAACATGGAATCGAAAATAAATTGGTAGACATCCGACATTCAAATGATTTAGAAATCTCTACTTACAACCACAGTTGTCTCAAACATAGTCATACATGTGTCGATATTATTCAAGCAATTGGAACTGCTTCAAATTTCCGCAAGGTCATAGCTCAATTACAGGATACATCTTCAGTTGACAAAATTTCATTCGTCAGTGCTCCTTTGAGAACAGAAGGATGTTGTTGATTAGTGGTAAAGCAAATATGTGTGACCGAGGTGTGAGTGCCATGGACTCAGACCCAATCGAGTATACCCAGCCGGTTCCATATACCCAACCAGGAAATTATCCAACACCTGATCAGTATAAGCAACCTGAGGTGCAATTTACTCAACCTCAACCTGCTCCACAGATGCAACAACC
>QQSA01000005.1 GCA_003602535.1 Candidatus Poseidoniales archaeon | reverse complement strand
GAGATTCCAAGAGGTGAAGTTTGATGGAGTTGAATGCAAATACACAACTAATCTTCCATTGGGTTCCAATCGTCTTTGGATTGATTCTAATGTCTCCATTAGGTGAAGGGCTAGGTAAGCAATTATCTTCAAGATGGAAGAGTCTAGAAACAGTTCGTGGACGAACTTTAGGTGGAATGATCGCTGTAATGTTTGGAGGATTTACCGTATCTGCTCACACATTGTGGATTCACAATAAGGCAGCTGAGATGGGTGGTGGCCAATTCTGCAGTTCGGATGGAGTTTGGGATTGTTCAAGTGTAATTGGAAATTCTGAATGGAATACTATGCCATTTGTAGGCTTACCATGGGGACTTCTTGGAATGCTAGCTTTCGCACTTTTCCTATGGTTGACGATTTCAATAGCTAAAGAGCCAACAGCATCTTGGGTTCGCACTAATCTGATGATAGGTAGAAACCTCGGAATCCTTGGAATTTTCATGATTTTTTATCTGATTTACGCCGAATATGAAATTGGTAAATTGTGTCAGTATTGTACTACTGCTCACGTTGCACATGTGGTTGCAGTCTTTGGGTTTTTCAGTTTAACACGAATGTATGAAGGATCCTCTTATTCGGAACAACTCACGGAAAGCACTTCAGCAAAATCCGAAGCCAAAGAGCGAAGGAAGAGAGGCGGATACGTCGCTCCTAAGAACGCATCTGAGGAGGAATGAAAATGGATGAAGGCGGATGGTGGATGGTATTCACCGCTGTCTGCCTTGCTTCACTCATTGGAGTCCTTGAAGTTGAAGGAATAATCAATTTGTTTGGAGATTCTGATTCGGCATCAAGTAATGATGACGATCAAGCTCAAGACGGTCCGCTTGAGAGTACTGCAGATGAAGTCCATCCATTCGGGAAAGGATGTTTGACAACTCACGACGTAGCAATGCATTTCCATCCATATCTAACCATAATAATCGATGATGTAGAGTTTGAAATCCCTGCAGATACAGGAATTGATACAGATCTGTGCCCAGGTGCAATGCATATGACTCATACTCATGATGCAACTGGTAAGATACACGTTGAGGGTCATTCAGTTGAAGAAGTACCATTGGAAGTTTTCTTTGATGTATGGGGCATGCATTTCAATGAATCAGGAATTATGGATTATCGAGATGGAACCATTGAAATGACAGTTGATGGACAACCAAATTCTGAATTTCAAAATCTAATACTAGCAGATAATCAGAATATCGTAATCAAATATACTTCGAATTAAGGTGCATATATTCCTTCGAAATAAAGTGCATCAGTATTTGTGGTGACTGGTTCGATTCTGTGAACTGTGACATCAACTTTGGTACTAGTTTGGTATAATTTCCTCAACTCCCTCAATAATTGATGATGTACATTTGTAATGTCAGATGCCTCGATCATCGATAGGTGCCTGTTGCTCTCTTCATCTACCTCGACAGTATACTCTACCATCCAGGATCTGGTAGTACTAATCTTCCAACCTTCTGTCTCATCGCTTTTCGATTCCATGGTATTACATGGTCCTTCAACTTTATCAAACATTTGGTAGTTTGTTCATTTTTTACCATCAAATGATAAAAAATACTTCAAAAATGTAAATTAAGTGCGAAAAACATCACTCTTCTTCCGGAATACGGGGGTCTTGTTTCGGAATGAATACTAATAGTGCTCCAAGAAATACGCAAATTCCCAATATAATCAGTAAATGACTATCTTGATCTTCTTCTACTTCTTTGTTCGATATTTCAACAACACCGTAAGGTTCTCCTCCCTCCACGGGTTCATGAATTAGAATTACAGACCATGATTCTGGCAGTTCCATGTCGCCATATATTGAGACATTGCCATTAGCATTGATTACCTTCATGCCGATTAGAACTCGGTCTCTGGTATCCTCACCCTCGTTATCTACTCCTTCGGGTACTTCTTTTTCATGCTGTACCACCATAATCGTCAATTGACCATAATCTGGTTCCTCAACTACTATCTCATCATCCACAAGGCTCATGGCTATTTCTTCGGGTGATCCACGAAGATTTTCTTGAGATAGTATTCTTTTTTGTACATCACTCCATGCATCATATCCTTCTGCGGTTTTGATACCATCTACGAAAAATGTGGGAGTGCCATATTCTGTATCATCTGTTTGCATTTGGTATGCTATTCTAGCCATACTTGCATTATTCGTAAACGCATCATCAACATGTAATCCAACTATTGCAGTTCTAGCACCATGTGATTCAGCAACTAAAGAAAGTTCAGGATCAATTTCTGCACAAGATGGGCACCAAATCGCAGTCCTTTCTTCAACTAGAACAGTTCTCTTGAGCCAATGTTTCTCGATGTTTTCTTCAGCTATGGCAGTAGTAGTTGAAGTGAGGCACAAAGCCAGCACGAGTATGGCCATTATGTGCCTCATTAGACTCTAGGAGGCGGAACTTGTCCATGAAGTTATCATGGAGATGCTTACCCGAATGGTCTGAGGGTGAGCTATGGTTGACCGCTGGGTTCAGGACCATCAACGAGATGCTTGGCGTAAACAAGCCAAGGCTAGCGGCTATCGTGCACGCTCAGCATTCAAACTCAAACAAATCCAGGAGCGTCACAAAATCATTGACAATGATGACAGTGTTTTGGATGTAGGATGCCACCCAGGAGGCTGGGCGCAAGTCGCAGTTGAGTTAGTTGGTAAAAATGGCAAAGTTGTCGGAGTTGATCTAAAATCTTGTGTCCCTGTTGAAGGAGCCAACTTGTTGGTAGGGGACATAACAGATCCATTTACTCAACAAGCGGTATTAGATGCAATCGATACAGAAGTTATCGATGTAGTTGTATCAGACATATCTCCACATATTACTGGGAAATGGGATATCGATCAAGCAGTCTCATTGATGTTAGTAGCAGATGTTTTCGATTTCGCCTTGCCTTTACTCAAATATGGCGGCCATTTTGTGACTAAATTATTCCAAGGTGTGGGTGTTGAAGAATTGATTGAATTAGTACGTCCGCATTTTCAAACAGTCAAGCGATTTTCACCTATGGCAAGTAGAAATTCTTCTTCAGAAGTTTACTTGGTCTGCAAGTTTCACACACCAAAAAGAGGTCCTGATTGGCAGATAAGGCCTCTATTCGAGGAAGCATTGGAGTCTCGTAAAGGAGGACCAGACCCTCTGGATGACGTAGAGCCAGTAAAGTCCACATTCAGAGTACTAAAGAAGCGCAGACCTGACGAGGAATGATTAGGAATCTTTGATTTATATTGAGGCTAAACCGATAGTTTATGCAAAATAAGCATGGACCAACAGAAGCCAATCAGAAACGAACAAAATCGATTCTTTCTCAAATGAAGAATCAATCCGAAACCAACTTAGGATTGAGCTCTAGGCAACAAGTATCCAGTTTGGTGCCAAATAAAGAAGTTAAGCGGATAGAACTAGTTGTATTACGGCGATACCCGAGAAGGTTGGTGAATTCGAAGAATTATGCCGGCTCATTGGCTGCAGCTTGTGGTAGGGACGAAACAGGAATCGTCGGAATAGTCCTCTGGGGTGAACAAGTAAACAAAGTAAAAACAGGCGACGTCATACGAATTGAGAACGGTTGGTGTCGCTCTAGGGATGGCGAAATTATTGTTTCTACTGGTAGAAATGGGTCACTTGTTATTCTAGATAGATGATTATTGATTTCGCGCAAGGATAAAGAGGGAGAGGTCGTGGCCGGGCTGCACTGAGGTGTAATATCATGTCTGAGCGAGCAACTGTCTGTACTGCATCCGGAGTCCCATTAGTGGACCGAGGATCTACATCTTTCCCATGCCCACTATGTGGCGAACCTATTGGTCGCAGCCCTCGCTGTCGCAACCAAGGAGTAACTTACGTTTGCAGTTGCGGCTTCCAGGGGCCCTGAATAATTGGTGATTACTATGGGAATGGTCGCACTAACATACAAAGTAATGCCAGATTCAGACATCGACGATGTCTCAGCAGATGATATCGCTGCTCAAATTCAATCTCTCAAAGATGATGTTTATGACGTACAACTTTGTGAAACCAAACCACTTGCATTTGGTCTAAAATTCATCCAAGTACATGTCGTAATGAACGATGGATCCGGATTGTCTGATGTTTTTGAAGAGAACATGCGTTCAATTCGTGGCACTGGAGAGATTGAAGTTCTTTCAATGGGACTTCTTTGAACGCTTACAATTGATGTAAAGGCGTTCGCATAAATTCCCTAAGTAGGGTTGTAGCATAACTTCCTGATGGAAGTGTGAATCTAAATCTGATACATGCGCCTTCAGGATGCCATAATTCGCCTTCTTTTACTCCTTCAGTCCATCTTTCACCCATTGTTTCTTCCCCTGCGATAGGTACAGATTCATATTGGAATTCGCTAAATGTTGTGACTAAAGGTCTTCGAGTTCCTTTAGTGGTAAGTCTACCGATTTGTTCAACCTTCCAAGTTGTATCTGCAAGGTCCATTTCTTCCAACACCGATTTTTCTATTTCTCCAACAATTCCTTCCGATTTCTCGATGCGAGATCCTGGTAATTGTCCGGTTACTACCAACCGGCCAAGTTTACAATTTCTTGAGATTCGATTTAGGGTTCTTTGCTCTACATTTACCATCGACGAAGTTTCCAACTGGCCATTTTCGTCGACTCTACCCACTATGTCTCCTTCAACCGGTGTTGAAAGTGACATATTTGCATTGATTCTGGCTCTAATTGTTTTATTGAATGCAACAGATTGTAAAGAATGGACAGTCATCAGTTGTAGGTTGTTTGGCAATTTTCTGAAGGCGCCGACCCAATCTTCTGGATTTGCAATTAGATGTCGTAGCATGTCTCTCTCAAAACCAAGCCAATGGGGGATTATGTCAAGTGCATCTTGAGTGATTCCATTTTCCCGAATGTGCTTCCTAAAGTTAGAAACATCTTCATTTTCATCACCTTCCATGCTAAGATATGTCATGACTGCATTTTCCCAATCATTAGAGATTACATGACGTCCTACAATTGGTGTCACAGGTCTTCCTGCACCGAACCTTTGAGGTCCAATCCAATTCGGAAACAATCCATTGCCCAATAGGTCATTCATTCCATTCTCAATTTCAGAAATGCGCTCTATTGCTTCCGAATCAGTCATAGGTGTCCCATCAGGATGGCAGCATCCTCTGGCAACAATGGTGAAGCGATTACCTCTGTGGTTTCCGAATCCAAGTTTTTGGTGAGTGCGGCCAATAATTTCAATTTCAACATCAGGAATGTTGACTTGTGCTACTTTTTTTTGCGGGGCATCAATAATGAATACCTGCCTTGTAATAGCTCTCTTGTCCTTAGTGCCGGCAAAGAAGATTCGATTTCTTGAGATTCCGCATGCTTTGGCTAACTTTCCGATAAATCGGTTGGTTTCCCAATTCGTCAGTGTTACATTGGCTGCAGTGAANCTGCCTCTTGGATCTAAACTGATTTTGGTTGAAATCTCCTCAACACGGAAATCAGCAACTCTTCCTTTCAGAACTCCGCCTATGCCTTCTCCAGGGACAGCATAACCTGTTAACCCAATGATATTAGCGAGGTTATCCTCAGAGGACATGTGCTAACACATCTCAAAGTTTTATGCCTGAGAAATCTCCTTGGATGTCACCAATGAGTTTCTTGAGAATCTTTGCAGGATCATTCTTACCCTTTGTTCGGATAAAGAATTCAGGTTCATCCAAATCTGGATGACCAGGGAAGTAGTTGGCATAGTCGACTCCTTTGTCGCTGTTTAGCCTTTCACGTAGTATCTGTAGAGAGGTGTGAGACTCTCCAATAAATCGAACACGGAGTTCATTAGCATCGCGGGCGAGAACCTTTACTGGCATAGTGACCGGTGCTGGCGTCCAGCCCCGCGTTCATGAACCTTTGGCCTCATTACGCCAAAATCGCCGTAGGCGTAACCCTACAGAAATGAACATTTTTTGACTTTTGCACCCACCTCGCTTTTGTACTGAATCGGGCCCCGGACGAATGTGAGTGCACCACTTATTGAGGAGAGATTGCGGGGTCAATCTGATGCATTCCGCAAGTATTCTTGGCCAATCCTAATTGTATCCGTACTTCTAACTGCAGGGCTGGTCGTCGATTTAGCATTTGTCGACACCCCCTCTTTCCACACAGATTTGGCAGATTTCGCTCCTGAATCGGATTCAGCCGATGCTCATGATCGCATCAACGAACATTTCTCCGATGAGACAAGACCAATGTTTGTACACGTAACTCGTGACGATGGTGGAAATGTCTTGGACATTGATTCACTCAAACTAATGAATGAACACCTTTTAATTGTTCAAAATGAAAGTGCAGAGATGGAAAATGTTGTGGAGAATTGGATTACTGCTCCATCAATATTACAACTTGCGTTAGATGAAGAAGCAAATCGAACTAAATTATCTGAAGTTGAGTCTTGGGAAGAAATGCTCAATTCAGTGCTCGATGTAAATGATACAGATTGTCCTGGAGATGTTTCAAAGCAAAAGGAAGTAGCTCAGTTCATTCTTGATGGAATGCTGAACAAAGACTTTGATGGCACAGAAGTTTGCCTTTGGATTGAATCAAATGGAGTAGAGGGTTCAGCTATAGTAACTGCATCGTCCACTCTGTGGATCTTAGAAGTAGATCCAAGTTTAAGTGCTGAAGAGCGAAAAGTGAAGACGGACCAATTGCGCGATTTATTCCATGATTTGAGCGATAGTTCTGAACTAAATTATGGAGTGGCATCTCTAGATTTGATATCTCACGATATCGATGAAGGAACCTTCGATAATTTGGCAACACTTATTCTACTCGCAGTATTGGTCGTAGTAGTATTATTGGCAATTTCATTTAGAAGTGTCAGAGGAGTTGTATTCCCTCTAGTTGGCCTATCATTTGCATTAATCTGGACATATGGTATTCTCAATCTGGCTGGCTCAAGATTCACAGCACTGGAAGTTGCTGTTGCACCATTGGTTCTAGGCTTAGGTATAGACTATTCAATTCATCTTCAACGAAGATACAACGCATTTAGAAATGAAATTGAAGATTCTGCAGAATCCTGGCTTGCATCTTGTGCACGACTATCCACTCCTCTAGGACTCGCTGTGATTACTACTGTCGCTGCTTTCCTTGCAAATATTATTTCACCATTACCTCCGCTTGAAACATTTGGAATAGCACTTGCAGTTGGAGTAATTTCTGCCTTCATCAATGCAACAGTAGTCGTTGGCGCATTGCATGTCGTGCTGGATAAATCGAGTGAAAATGTTCAATCTGAACCAATTCGTATGCCTAGGTTATCCAAGAAATTGGTTGACTTACAGAGGTCGCAGCAGGCCATTGTTTTCATTACTGCACTGATAATTTCAGGTGCGTCAATTATTGGCGCAATGGGATTAGAAACCGAATTTGATTTGACTGATTTCCTTGATGAAGACATGGAGATAATGGAAGTCAGAAATGAACTGGATACCAGCTATGAGAGTGCTGGTTGGAAAGTAGTATACATCCTCATGGAGCCTGCTTCAGATAAAAGTGAAATCGATTCAGATAGAATATTGCTAAAGGAATTGAGAGATCTTGATTATGATTTAGGGCATAATGATGATATTGTTGGAGGAGGGGAACGGAATCCATCATACGAAGGTCCGTACAATCTATTGTTCGATGCCGTTGAAAACAACAAATCATTTGGTGAAAAATACGGATTAGTCATTTTCAGTGGAGGATTAGACAGCCTCGATGATTTAGACTTAGGTGGTGCATTTGCAGATTTATCTGGTAACTCTTCAACCGCAGATCCTTTCACTGGAGAATCTTGGGCTGAGCGTGTTGATAATACAGTAGATTTAGATGGTGACAAAATTATTCACATTCGTATAGAAGTTAGAGTCGATGCATCAACTTCTTCTGAAACTAGCAGAGTTGTAAAATGGTTTAATGATGAAATTGGCGACGATGATACTAACGGAAAAATGCGAAGTGAGTTATCTGGCGTCGCTCAAATCTATGTTACTGGAGATTTAGTTGCATTACAGAATGTCCTAGATGGATTGAATTCATCACAATTATCTTCAACAGCGATCTCATTCATCGTTTCATTTGTAGTTCTAATACTATTAACTCGTAGAGCAGTACCAGCCCTAGTTGTTCTTACACCGGTTGTACTGGCAACATTATGGGTTGTTGGTTCAATGGTCCTACTTTCATTGAAATGGAATGTATTGACAGTGATGGTGACAGCACTGTCTTTGGGTATTGGAATCGATTATGCAATCCATATGTGGCGTAGATTTGAGGCAGAACGTAATCGCAGCGATGATGTCTGGGAGGCACTGGAGGAAACTATCTCTACAACAGGTGTCGCACTTATTTTGTCAGCAGGAACCACTGCACTTGGATTCCTAGTGTTGCTGTTCTCTCCTATGCCAGTTGTTCAGCAATTCGGCCTTGTTACAGCTCTAACAGTTACCTTTTCTCTAATTCTGTCGATCATTGTATTGCCAGTACTACTTGTTATGGCTGAAAATAAGTCAGGAAGTGGAGAGTGAATCAATTATCGCATTCATCTCTAAACCTTGTTCTCGACTAATCAAGCATAATGCTAGCCACAAAGTACAGTATCCAAGAGCTTTGACTTTTCTTTCGGCCCTCCTTTGAACTTCGGCAGCATCAATCCCAGATTGTTTGGCAATGAACCTAACCAATCTTTTCTCTACTCGTGATCGTGGGTCATTTTCAACACTCTTTTCTTCAGGCTTGATTACAGGTTGCGGATCAATTTTTATTGGGGGTTTTTCGACAACATGTTCCTCGTTGACAAGTGGATCTGTTAGTCTTGAAGGTCGAGGTTGCCAACCTAGTGGAGCAATAATCCCCTTCAATTCGCAATTAGGACTCAAAACACCCTGATTATCCTTTATCCAACCTGCAAAAATCAATGCTTTAATCGCATCGTGCGCAGTATCGGTATCCATCCATCCCATGTCGTAAGACAAAATTCGTTCGAGATCATCTGAGGTCTGGTTATCACCCATTCTAAAACAAATTGTTAGAACCCTTTTGATGTCCTCTACTTCATTTGTCATAGTAATCACTCTATCTTTGTAAATGATCCATTTTCTTCAAGCTTCCATCTACCAATCCCTTCTCCAGAGTAGAATGTACCTTCTCCCAAATATTCGTATTCTCCTCCACCAGGTAGGGATTCATACGAATCTACAGTTTCAATACTAGAAGCTGAAGTTCTTGGTAAAGTATCCAAAGACAGGGCAGCCATAGCATCTGAAATATCAGGGGTTGGGTTATTGACTGGAACATTAGGAGTTTTCTTTGGTGGAGGTCCTTTCTTTGGTTTTGATGCAGCTGGCTTTTCAGAACGCATTTCTTTAGGCGGACCAGATCTAGGTAAATCCTCAATAGACGGCATTTTCTTAACTTCAGAAAATTCATCACCCCTTCTTCTCTTCAATATTATTCCAATAGATAGGACAACTAAGATTCCAGAAGCAATCGCAATGTACGACATAAAGTTGATTTCTTCAGGAGCATAATATTCTTTGCTGAATGAGTTATCATCTTCATTTAACTCCCATATATTTTCATCTTCATCGACATATACTTCCAATGTCCAGTCTCCTTCAGGCACTTCAATTGCAATTCTTTTGACTATGCCTTTACCACTTTCAATCTTGGATTGTGTATATTTGCCAACTAGAGTCTTTTCATCATTAGCTACAGTGTAAACTGTGATGTTAAATGACTCTTGCAAACTTTCTCCAGAGTTCTTTATTGTAATCTCAACTTTAATTTCATTACCAGGTTCTATGTTTCCGTCTAACTTGACATCTAGTAGCTCAATATTTGGTCCAATTGAAGATAGGGGGATTACCATCCATGGTTCTAGCAATGAGTCTCCTGTAATGCTAACTAAATCCAATCCCGAATCATCATTACCAGCAGCCCAGCAACGGATTTCTGCTTCAGGTGAAAGTATTGATGGATCGCCTTGTTGTGAGAAATCAAATGAATAAGAAAATAATGTCTTATCCTGGAAATAATTTGTAGGATTTGATGTTAGAACAATCTCAGGCCATTGAATGGTTGTTGAAATAACTTGACACTTTAGCTCCAGCTCTCCCGTCCATGAAACACTTTCAACAATATTTACTCCTATGCTGATGTCGTCTAAATGGTATCTAGAATAATCTTTGATATTCGATTGTAATATTACTGGGGATTCAGCATCAATCATGAAAGTTGGTAAATCATGGCTTTTGATTACAATTGTTTCTTGCGGGTCCATAAATGAGACACTCATGTCCATTATGCCACCGGTTACCGGCATTCGAATTGTGGCATTTATCTCACCGTTCACGACATTAATGGTGCCTGATCCATACCAGTTTTCACCTTGTAGCAATCCCCACCATCTTACAGAAATTTCTCCTTCGTAAGGTGTACCTGATAGTAAATGATTCATTGTTCCAGTTATTCTGATCAAATCTTCAGTAATCAAAATACTCTCATTCGTAATCGTTCCTGTTACTGGCAGGGTTATGTCTTCAAGGCTATTTATTTCGAAATCAAAATCTTGAGAGAATGACCACATATTTTGGTAGTTAGTTGTACTAAATCCATCTCTATCTTCAATCTTGATTTCGACTAAACCTTCATTCAACACTGAGAGGTCAACTTCCCAGCCGGAAATTAGAGTCAAATCAACAGTGATCATTTCTCCGTTAACCGTATGGCTACAAGTGGTTCGGTCAGAATCAATTCTATAATCTAATGATGAACAAGATGCATCTGCTAAATTATAGAAAATTCCAAATTCAGAATCACCGCCAAGTTCCATTTTGAAGTTAATGATATCATATATTGAATTTGAATCGGTTATGTTAATCTGCCAAGAAATTCCTCTTGAGACTTCCCAACTTTGCGCTTGATTTTCACTAGATATCGATTCTATTACTGCATTTTTAGCGTTACGTGTCGACCACCAAATAGTGTCGTTGGTAAGACCAATTCCTGCTCTATCAACACCTAAAATCCGTACATACACAAGTTGATCATCTGAGTTCATGTCATCTGATTGTGATGCATTGAACCACCATAATCCTCCATCATTCTCTAATGTATGATTTATTTCTTGGTACTCAGTGTTTTGTGGTATTCCATCAGATGAAACATCGTGTATACCTTGTACCCAGACTTCTAGGGAAACATCATCTGTTTCAAAGCCAGATATGTCTGATACCATAATCGAGATTTCTCTATTCTCCATACTGTCCATGTAACTTCCATAAACAGGATCACTTGAAACGATTATTGGATTTTCATTATCCAATATTAACCACCATGAGTTGGAATTTGAGATCACCTCAAACAATCTATCTCCCGAAACAAATGTTTCATTTCGAGCTTCCAAACTAATGTAGACCATCCCTGAAATATTACTCGGAGGTGTCCAATAAATTGTATCATCTTGACCGGCAGTTAGATTCATCCAAGAAGAGGATTCGTTGACCCAGCCGCTATATTCATTTAGTTCAGAATCGAAAATGTTGATGTCAAAATTCATTCTTGCTAGAATTTCTCCACTAGTAATTGTCATGCCAGTAGACGGAAATGAATGATTTAGTCCAATCTGTAATTGCTGTTGTCCAGTAATTACATCTCCAACCGAATGGCCCTGCACTCCAGTAATATTTACATGAAGAGTTCTGTCAATCTCGATAGTTGATGGATAAATGAATTCGACATTTTCAACACCTGTTGAACCTACCTTTGCACAGAGATTCATAGCCCTGAATGAAAAACTGGAAACATCTCCTAAATCGATTGACCAATCGATTATAGTTTCACCAATTGATGAATGATTTACAGTACCTGAACTACTGACGAAAATGTCCATTGTATCATTTTCAGAAAATGTATTTCCATCGTATGTCAAGCGTGACCAATGACTGTGCAAAAATCCTGATGAATCGCATGGTGCTAAATCAAGATACATTTCGCCTTCAGAATTGATGTCGTGACTTGTTCGAAGTGTTACTGTTTCTCCTCTTGGATGGACGATTGTAGGTATGTCGACAAATGCTGCATGTTCTGCCCTTACAGACATTGAATCTAAATTTGGTTCATCCCAATTTTGCATGTCGGTGACAGTCAATTTTATTCGATATTGTACAAAATTTGCATAATCACTCAAACTAATATTTGTTATTCCAATAGGGAATGTGGTATTGACAGTTCCATCTGGACCCAACCAATCCTGTGTAGCTAAAGTTGTTGGACTCGAATTTGCTCTAAACTGGAATCCTATTTGCCCACCTGGAGTATTATTGCCAAGTAAATTGAATTGAGTTGGTATCGCTATTCCATTGGGGTTGGGTCGTAAATCTAGAACTGGAGAGGTAATCCATCCCGAGTGTGAATCTGATTCATTTTGGTATTCTGTATCCATCGAGTACAAGTTTTGCCAAGATGAATATGCGTAACTTGCTAAGTCCCCTGATGCCCAGACGATGCTACCATTAATCGATTCAACTTCTAAATCGAAGTGCCCAGGAGTGCCAATGTTGTTGCCTACTATCCATGTATCATCGATTGGATTCCATTGGTACACGGACTTTTGAGGGCCATTATTGAATCCTCCTACTAGAACTATCTCATCATTATGTACAGTTCCACCCCATCCAAACATTGCCTTTGGTATAGCAGACAAATTAGTCCATGTATCCGTTGCAGGATCATATCTTTCGACATAGTCTAACGCCTGTCTGTTCCAGGTTTGTGTTCCTTGGAAACCTCCTATCGCATACAATTGTCCATGGAAGTTTATCAGTTCAAAACCGGCTCTTGGCTCATTCATATCAGCCATTCTCGACCAACTATCATTCACAGGGTCATAACGGAATGTTTTGTTTGTAGCATCGTTGGCACTGGGACTACGAACTCCTCCTGCATAGAACAAGTATCCATTTGCTTCCGCCATTCCTCCTAATCCTCTTTCATTGGATGAAGGCATAGATGTTCCATCATACCATGTTTCATTTGATAAGTTGTAAATTTGGACCATTCCTGTGGGGAATTGAGCAGGATTACTATTTCTAAACCAATCACCTACTACTACAATGAGGTCTCCTACTAATTCTGCCTCACAATATTGTTGTGTATGAGGCATGTTAAGATTAGCGAATTCCCAAGTTTTGTTGTAATTGTTTAACTTTTCAATAATTTCTGTTGGAGTTTCATCATTATTTTGAGTAGGGTCGGGATCGATTCGACCCCCCATTAACCAAACTTCGTCCATCGACTCAATTGCCACCGAGCATGCTCCTGTACGTGGTAAGGATAGCAATTGATTAGGTGTAGTCCATTGAATCGGAGGTTTACTAACATGTGATTCACCATCACTAGTAGTGTAGACCTCATCCTCAAAAAATCCACTTTGATTAAACAATTGAGTTTCATGATATGTTTCTGAAATTTTGATTTCAGATAGTTCATCGACATTGATAGCCCATGATTGGACAATGAAAACAAAAGCAAGAGAAATTGCCCAAAACTCTCTTCGCATACTTTGTCGTGTGAGAGTAAAGGGTTTGATAATTGTGCAAAGGCAATTGTCGTAAAAGGGGAGGGTTCATTGCCTACGGCGTTATGCCCGGCTCGGAATGTCAAGAGAATACATCGCACGCGACCCTCGAACTGGGCGCCCAATCAATACGGGAGGCGGCCGCAGAAAGGCTAGGCGTAGCGATTTGAAAGAAGGCCCATGGATGGCAATTCCGCAACAAGCAGTCATACCTTTGGCCACCGGTGAAATTGAAACATATCGTGTGGGATGGAAAGAGAAGGACTACCATATGGGACGTCTGGATGGAATCAAAGCTCTCTCAAATCTTTCAGGAGTTTTAGCACATAACGGACATTCAATTCTTCTTGATAGTTTGATGGATGATGATCCAAATGTTAGAATTGCAGGATTATTTGCTTTACCTTCTGTAGCAGAGACATGCCCCGATGAACTGTTCGACCATCTTTCGGTTCTGCTAGATGATAAGGATGCATCTGTTAGAAGGGCCGCCAGCAATTGCTTGAAGCAAGTTGCTCCAGTGTTCCCATCGGCTACTGAAGGAACACTTGCATTCGAGTTACGTCATCAGAACAGAGCACGCAGAGATGCTGCGTTTGGTGGACTTGGAAATTTATGTCAGACATGGCCAGAAGTTGCATGTGATCACATTGATGAACTATTACAAGAAGATTCATTGGAGTTAAGGAGGAATGCCGCAGGCTTACTTCGAAAGGTGTTAGCAAAGGGAGGAGCTGCTGCCTGGGATCTAATCGGATGGGCTCTCGATGATGTCGATGTTGAAACTAGACGCCAAGCATCAAAATGCCTTGTACCTCTAGCTCACCGTGAACAAAGAATTGCAACGATTCTTGCAGAGCGTGCGATTTTAGATTCCGATTCTAAAGTTATGCTATCTGCAATAAAATGTATAGAAGTTCTAGATACTGATCATGGTCGTGCTAGAGATCTGGTTCTTGCAGGATGTTCACACAAGAATGTTAGTGTCCGTATGGCATGTGTCAAAATTCTTCCAAGACTTATGGGTGATGACATTCTACGCAATCACTGCAATGCATTGTTGCGTGAGGAAACCGACGAAAGGATTAGGTCTGAACTCAAAGAAATGGCTTTCGATGCACAAATTGAAGGTACTGAGGCGCAAAAGAATGCCTTCTTGGCGCCTGCTCCAAAGGTCCCAGAGATAGATAGGGAAATTGCAGAATCTCAGGGTAAAATCGTGGGACTGGAAGAACTTCCACCTCCGGATGTCGATGCGAAGAAGACACGACATGGTTAAGAGGGGGCTGCCGGTCGGCGAATCGCTCAAGGAGTAGTACTCATGACTGAGAATACGTTCAACGACAAAGAGAAGCAGTTCAATGACCTGTGGGACGGAGTCACACCGAATGGTGTAAACCGTAACAAGTCTCTGAAATTCCGCCAGTACATTCTAGAGCATGTTCGCCAGATGAAGAAGCCGCTCAACCGTGAAAACGCATTCAAGTATTGGATGGGTGTTCTCAAGGCTGAGGCTAAGGATAGCGAAAACTTCTGATCGTGATACGGGGGTCACCCCCGTCCCGGTGGCCCATTTTGGGAAGGGACGGAAAGAGGGATCCAAATGTTCACAACAACTCCATTTTCTGTTTGGGAATTAAAAGATGAATTAAAAGCAGGCTTAGCTGACAATGGCTGGGAATTTGCAACTCAGGTTCAGAAGGATACCATCCCTCTAGCCCTTCAAGGAAAAGATGTAATCGGACAAGCCAGAACAGGTTCTGGAAAAACTGCAGCATTTGGCTTACCTACAATGAACTTTTGTCAACCAACTGGTGAATTACAAGCATTGATTCTAACGCCTACTAGAGAGTTGGCAAATCAAGTTGCTGAAGAACTGTCTAACATTCAAGGAAAAGCAGGTCTCAGAATTCTTACTGTTTACGGTGGTACCGATTTAGAAAAGCAGGCTCGTTCACTGAATAAAGGAGTGGACATAATTGTCGGGACTCCTGGAAGAGTAATGGATATGACAAAAAGAGGTCATATCGATCTAGCAAAACCAAGTTTCTTCGTCCTTGATGAGGCTGATAGAATGCTGGATATGGGGTTCTTCCCTGATATCATGTGGGTAGTCGAGAGGATGACTGGGCGAGAGCAAACCTTACTATTCTCAGCAACTTTCCCGCAGGAAATTATCGACGCTGCAAATGAATTCATGAATGAGCCAGATTTCGTTCTGACTAATACTGAGAAATTAGATATCCCACCAATCGATCAATTCAGTGTAAGAATTGGCCGTGCCAATAAATTGTGGGTCGTGGGAAGACTTCTATCTCGTATGAGTGAAGATGATCAAACTATAATTTTCACAAATACTAAGAGAATGGTTGACTTAATTGTTCAGCGATTAAAGAAGCACCGATTCGATGTTGAAGGACTACATGGTGACATGTCACAGAATCAGAGAGAGAAGATTATTTCAAACTTCAAAGATGGAAACTCCAGTGTAGTTGTTGCAACTGATGTAGCAGCAAGAGGAATAGATGTCGATGGAATTACATTGGTAATCAATTACGATGTTCCTGACGATGTAGACAATTATGTGCATCGCATTGGAAGAACAGGTCGCATTGGACGCAAAGGAGAAGCATGGGCATTAGTTGGCAGAGATGATTTGCCGCAACTGAACAAGATTATTGCAACTCACTCATTGGAAATTGTTCCTTCAGAAGCACCTGAACTACCAGACGGAATGGACAGAGATCCGGTTAAAAAACAAGAAGATAATGCTGAAGCAGCAGATGTATTCGGTATGGTTCCAATCAGAATTTCCACCACTTCAATGTCAAAGTTTGCAATCGTAGATGAAATTACAACTTCATTGAAGTGCCCAGAATTAGCAGTTGGTGATATTGTAATCAATGAGGACCACACTGTTGTTGAAGTACACAACAAGCATGCATCATTAGCAGTTAGATCATTCAACTCAAAGGATATTGATGCTTCAATAATTGAATCCTAATCATTCTTCAGCACTACCAATGATTGAGTCGATTACAACAGAATCTTTGATTGTAATATTTGTGATTTTGATATTCTTTTCATTAGTGGAATCACTCAGTTCCTCATCTGTGGAATCACTATCAGAGTTGACTTTAACTTCCTTATCAGGTCTGTCAATTGCAATCACAGTGCTTGCAATTCCAACCAATCCGAGAGTAGCTAGTGACCAAGATGTTTGTATCTCTTGAGCCCAAGCATTTCTGGCATCTCCGCAACTTTCAGTTACACTAGAGAAATAATCACAAGCATCTACTGTTTCTTTTGCTTGCATGGCATCTGCATCCAGCCATACATTTGCGAATGCTCCGAATAATAGAACTATTGAAGCTACTAATGCAGTCTTGTGCAAATTAGTCCACTTGTTACGATAAATGAATTTCCATTTGCCTTTGCTAGACATTTGCTCCTTTCGAATCATATCGCCTGCATTTACCCATTTAAACCAAACAAGCCACATTAATATCAACACGATTAGGAATCCCCATTGGTAAACAAATGCATGGAATTCATGCATTGGTTGTTCACAATTCATCATGTTTGGATTTTCAACACAACCCGAGATTGCAATAGGGTATAGTGCGAGTAATCTTGCGATGTTTAGAACATAAACAATTCCGCAGGCAACTGCGGCACTCTTGATTCGTAATCTTTGAGGAACACCACTTGACATCATTATCAGTACAGTGATGAATAACATTTCATGTACTCCAGCGCATTCATCTGATACATATAGACGGATTTCTCCATACCAAAAATCAGGATGATTGAGAGTAACTAGAGTAGTCCATCCATTATATTCAGAGAGAGTTGCTGAACCGGGGCCATAGATCAATTCGGTTAGTTGATACCATATCCAAGCCTCAGATTCTTGAATTAATCCCAAGGTATTAGTTGGCTGTGTGATGAACCAGTACAGCATTTCTACGAAGACAAGTGCCAATGGTATTCTTAGATAACCACTGGCGAGTTTACCAAATTCTCCCCAAGAAAGGTCTTCGACCTCCTCGACAAGTGACTTGGAGTCCTCGGCCATGTTACTGAATAATCCACCTTATTGATGAACTCTCCACTCGTACGAGGGTTGAAGTTGCCTATCCCTTCGCCCAAATTGTGGAGCCGACTCATAAGTTGGATGTGTTGGGTCATTATTGTCCAGTTCCAGTTAGTCAAGCACGTAAAGCATTAGCAGATTTGAATGGAGGAGATGTATTGATGGTGATAGCAGATGACCCTGAAACTATGCATGACATGCCAATTTTGGTTGACAGATTGGGGCATCAATTAATCGATGTCCTCAAGTCTGCAGGCGAATTCAGATTTATTATTGAGGTGTGTGTATGAGTATCGATGAGGTTCCCAGCGAGGCAAAACTTCCAACGCAGTATGGAGATTTTAATATCCGTGTGTTCCATGAATCTGAAACCGGTTTCGATCATGTAGCCCTTTCAATCGGAGACATGTCCGGTCCAGATCCTGTTCTTATGAGGGTTCATTCCGAATGCCTTACTGGAGACGCATTTGGTTCTCTACGTTGCGACTGTGGTCCACAATTAGATGCTGCTCTAAAAGCGATATCCGAGAAGGGTTGGGGTGTTGTACTTTATCTACGACAAGAAGGTAGAGGGATTGGTCTCCATGCTAAGATTCAAGCCTACCATCTTCAAGACAAAGGAGCTGACACATTGGATGCAAATTTAATGCTAGGATTGCCTGGTGATGCGCGTAATTATAGAATTGCAAGCACTATGTTAGATTCATTGGGAGTAACGGATGTGAGCCTACTTTCGAACAATCCAGATAAAGCAAAACAACTCGAAAAATATGGAATAAATGTGATTGAGAGGGTCCCTCTAATTGTTGGGGTCGGCTCAAGTAATCGTGATTATCTTCAAACTAAAGCGGAACGCATGGGTCATGACATCGAATTAGATGGTGAGTAAATGGTTAGAATTAATGCAAAATATGATGGAAATTTACGGTGCACAGCCATTCATGAACCATCTGGTGCCAAACTGATTACTGATGCACCTGTTGATAATATGGGCAAGGGGGAATCATTCTCTCCAACCGATTTACTAGCGACTTCAATGCTAACTTGTGTGATGACAATTGTAGCTATCAGGGCAGATTCTAGGGAGTTAGATGTTACTGGGATGACTGGGAGTGTCGAGAAATACATGGCAGCAAATCCACGTCGCATTTCGAAACTCGAGGTGATTGTAAATCTCCCTTCTGACTTATCGATGGATGATCGTGCTTGGTTGATTACAGAGGGTTGTAATTGTCCAGTATGTGTTTCAGTAAGTGAATCTATGGAAGTTGATGTCACTTTCCAATGAGATGGTTTTATGCAAAGCAATGCACAACATTGGGATGCAGCGTATAATGATGCTGATACTACTCAGCTAGGATGGTACCAAAAAGAGCATGCTGTTTCGATGGATCTAATCTCCTCATGTGATGGAAAGAAGTTAATCGATGTAGGAGCTGGCGCTACAACTCTTGTCGATACGCTTCTATCTCATTATTATGAAGTAACAGTATTGGATGTCTCATCCGAAGCCCTTCGAATACTTTCCAAGAGGCATGGAAATAATATGAAATACATTCAGGGGGATTTGACAAAAAAACTTCAACTTGGGAAGTTTGACATTTGGCATGACAGAGCAGTATTACATTTCCTTCTCAAAGATGAAGAGAGGAAATCATATGTTGAAAATTTGGAATCTTGTATAGGAAGTGGAGGTTTTGCAGTTATTGAAACCTTCTCAACCGATGGAGCACAGATGTGTTGTGGACTTGATCTACACACATATGATGAGGATATGCTGACTGATTTACTGGGAGATAAATGGACTCTGATAGATGCAATTAGACATACTCATATCAATCCATTTGGTGGCGAGAGGCCATATATTTCGACTATTTTCAAACGTCAATAACCTTTGATAATTGGAAGAACTACTATCTGCTAATGTCTTTTAGGAGTTTCAATGAGAAAGATTGCATTACTAATGGTTTCAATCATTTGTCTGTCACCTATGACAAATCTGTCAAATGATAATTTTTCATTAACAGAGGAGTCAATTTTTTGGGAGTCATCTGATTTTGATTGCGCAAATCAAACTCATGCATCAAACACTCCATTTCATGTCGACAATCAGTTAGGAAATGATTCAAATCCCGGTACTGAAGATTGCCCATTTGAATCGGTCTCAAAAGCGATTTTACAATCGAGCGATGGAGATGAGATTATTGTCCACGAAGGCGTATACCACGAAGAGGTAAGCATTGATGGATTTCAAAATCTTACAATAAAATCGGCTCAAGGTGAGAGAGTTGTTTTCGATGGAACACAAAGTGTTGTTAGTGACTTAGGAGGAAGTTGGATACTTTCAGGAGATGGTATTCACAAAGTTAACCTCGGAGTAGATGCCTGGCAGGTATTCATGGATTATGAGGAGCAAGTTCCAGCCAGATGGCCAAATGCCAATTTCAGTGATTATTCTGTACTTGATCAAACGAATCATTGGGCTCACGGAACGATCGGAAATGGTGGCTCATATTCCAATGGTGAACTAGAGGATGCAGGTGGTACAACTGGTGCAAGCAACAATTTGTCATCTAGTGGAATCGATCCGGTTGGTGCGATTGCAATATTGAATGTTGGTTCTTTCAGAACCTATAGCCGTACTGTGATGGATTTTGATTCTAATAATTCTACATTCTATTATGATACAGTTCCAACTTGGAAGAATAAGCATCACCATTATTTCCTTGAAGGAAAAAAAGATTTAATCGATGTAGAAGGTGAATGGTGGATAAATTCCAGTTCAAATCAAATGCACATGCTTTTCGCTAATGGAGTGAATCCAAACACTCTCGATATCAGAGTGAAGACCCAAGCATTTGCATTCAATATCACAAATAGTGATAATGTGACCTTGCAAGGTTTGGAATTCTTTGCCACCACATTTAGGTCATATCAGTGTGATGGTTGCTCTGTATTAGATTCAGATTTAATGTACCCTAGTACCTCAAAGAGAGGTTTAGGAATTGCTGGCGAAAACTTGGAAGAACGCTGGGTTTCTAGAATGGATCGTTGCACAAACTGTCTGATTGACAACTCTTCGTTTGCGCATACAGATGGCTCAGCTATCGAATTCCATGGGGCTGCTCTTCAATCCCATAATAATACAATAAATAATACAAATTTTGAATTCATAGATTGGTCTTCTTCAGATTTACCTGGGCTAATGGTAACTGTATTTGATGGGGGAAGGGACAATACATTCTCGAACAATTCAGTACATCGAACTGGAGCTTCTGCAACTATTAGTATTGGTGACTCTCCTCGATTTTTCCACAACAAGATTTCTCAAACTGGCTTGATACAAAGTGATGGTGCAGTAATGCAGATGATGATGGCCGAGCAGGCAGGTGCAGAAGTTGCGTACAACTGGATTTACAATACAGGTAAGTATGGAATTAGGATGGATGGTCCAGCAGGTGGAACTAACACTGGCAATAATGCAACCGTACATCATAATGTCTTGTGGGACATAAAGACTGGAATAATGGTCAAGGGAAATTATCACCACACACACAACAATACTGTTTTTGGAAACGATAGTGGATTAACAAAAAATCAGATAATCGTATTGTTTGAAAATGGAGCCGGAAATGAAAACACTACAACGGCTAATAATGCTGCAGATACGATAGCAGCACATCGCTCAAACTCATATTCATCAAATCCTGTTCCTGGCACATATGTCAGTAATTACAATGGTTATGAAGAGACTAATGGAACAGTTGAGTCAATGCTTGTTGATCCAAATAATTTCGATTT
>QQSA01000049.1 GCA_003602535.1 Candidatus Poseidoniales archaeon | reverse complement strand
CCGGGGAGCGGCACTATTCACGTGGGGGGCGGGGGCAAATAAACTTTACGCTTTTTTTGATGATTTTCCAGCGGAAATGGGGGGTTGCGAGCATGTTTTCCACTGCATCCACTGGAAGATTTTTGTAAAAAATAACATTATTCTCTTAGCGCTCTGAGCTTAGCAGCAAGTGCAGATTTTCTGCCATCAGAGTCACTAGATTTTTCATTTATTCTGCGTTCAAACAAATCTTTCTCCCATAGTAAAATTTGGCCGTCCTCAAATCCAAAAGCAACCCTATTTTCTACAGCAGTTGAAACTCTGGGCTTAGAAATTTTAGTAGAAGCGATTAATTTTCCATTTTTGTCCCTTACTTCTAACAAACCAGTATTTGATTCGTTTCTACCACACCAATGTAGATCATTGAAGGCGAATGTTTGGGTCGTTGCTAAACTTCCCACTGAGCTCCAAATTGTTTTTCCAGAAAGGTCCATTGCAACAATTTCACCAGACTCTAATGCTGCAACAAATCCTGTTTCATTGCAATTAATTGATTCTACTGATGACTTTTGTTCACTTATCTTAGTACCGGAAATGGATGAAATCGTGCCATCGGCGTGTCCGATTAATACTGTATCAGAATGTGAAGCACCGCACGTAACAGGCGATTCTGTAGACAAATCATGGTGCTCACTGTCGATTATAACGCCACACTTAGGCCTACCTAATCCAACAATTAGTTGGTTTTTTGCTTCCATGAACCATGGCCTCTCGTCCATTCTTTTGACTTCGATTAGCTCTCCTTCTAGTGAGAATTGCCAGATTGCGCTCTCCATAAAATCGCCGTGTTCAATATCATAAACACTGGATGTTGCAATTATTTCTCCGTTAAAATATGCTAGAAGATCTGCAGAACCCTCCAATGGATTGCTCCATTTTATTTCACCATTCGAAACACAAGTCACGTGTAATCCAGAGGTCACGACAACCAAATCATTGACTATGAGAATTGATTCGATTCGATCAGCACATTGGGCCGCCCACAAAATCGTGCCTTCATGGTCCCATTTCTTCAATGAACCATCCCATCCGCCAGCGATTACAGATGCGTCTTCACAAATGTGGATAGAGCTTACAGGTTGTCCAAGGTCGCGAATCATCCATGCCGCCTGAACCAAATCCATGACGTGGCTAAACCAAGGCTAGTGAATAGGGTGTCGGCTTTAGGCTTCTAGAATCTGCGACTTGCGCGGGATTGTGAATGTGAGGGCGAAGGCCATCAATGAAAATACACAAGCACTGTAAAAATGGCCTGCAGTAAAGAATACCAGCACACAAGATGTTTGGATGAGGCCTCGTGAACTATTCTTAATTCCATAAAATGCGAAGCCCGATGCAATTAGTGCTAATCCAATCATACCCCAGCCAATGGTAACATACAATCCTGCAGCTGATTCATCGATGAGCGGAAATTCCATTTCTTGTTCACGATAGTCGATCTGGCGAATACATGAATCATTGGAGTAAGCTTCGCATTCTTCTTGATCAAATTCGCTAGAATCTGGTAATTCGAAATTAATGTTAGTGTATCCTTTAGATTCTAATGGCGATGGAGGATTGAGAATTATTCGATGGAGTACCTCGTCGTGCTTATCATCCGAATTCAATCTAGTGATTTTGATTTGTGTGAGTCCTGGTGAAACTTCAGAAAAGGAAAATTTGCCATCTTCATCGGTTTGAGTTATCGCGTTTTTCTTCAGCCCTTCTTCTATTTTGACTTCGATTACTATCTCTGCACCAACTACTGGCTCTCCATCTGAAAATACCGTCCCTGTGAATTCAGCAGAGTCATATGGCGCCCCTTTGGCCATGCCGTTTATCCACTCATGTGGCCTAACCAAACCTGAATCTGGGCTAATGAAATCCAATCCATTAGCAATACCGAGGCCGCATATCACGAAAACAAAAATCCCTATCATTCGAATCATCGGATGGCCATCATCGGTCTTTACCTCAAATGCAACCCCACTGGATTGGAAAACTGGCTCTTCTTCAGGAAGGCCTTCCACGTCCCCTAGGAGTTCGGACATATGTTGCCCTAAACGCAAGTCCTACTTGATAGAGATGCGTCCATCTGATTTTGAAATTAAACGTTCTAATTCGGCTTTACCGCACCAAAGTGTCAATTCTAGCCCCTGTTTATTTGTCACGATTCCCAAATCATAAATTTGGCTAATATATGCTTCAGCACTACGATCTCCCACCTCTCCTTCAGAAACGATGAGGGTTGTTTTAGGGCCATATAGTGAATACATAATCGATTCTCTAAGCTCATTCATACCTTGATTGCTATGAGATGAAATTATGATTGGCTCAGACATTCCCATCGATTTAACCACCTCCTTTGCAGCCTCAATATCGCCTGCTTTGTCGGACTTTGTGAGCACGACCATCATGCTCAGTGGCTCTCCTTCGCTTCTATCCAATACCTCTCTGCGCGAGGTTGAAAGTTTCCTTTGGAATTCGGTAATTTCGTCACTACAGTCTACCAGAAGCAATAACAAATCGCATTGTAATGATTCATCCAAAGTTGCATGGAATGCGTCCAACAAATCAGATGGGAGATTATCGATGAATCCAATTGTATCTGCCAATAGAATACGCGGACTCAATTCCATTCTACCAACGGTTGTTTCCAATGTCGAGAATAACTTATCCTCGACTAACACTTCTTTACCCGATAATGCAAGGAATAAGGAAGATTTCCCTGCGTTAGTATAACCTGCTAAACCGACTGTTCTCGCACCGCCCCGCACTCTTTGTCTGCGCCTCTCCTTTCGAGACATTGCATGCTTGGCTTGTTTTTTCCGTAACTGAGTCAACTCACGTGATACAGTGGTCAGGACTCCTTGAATCGCTTGCCTACCGCCACCTCCAAATCCTGCTCTTTCTCCAGTAGTCTGTTGGTTTACCAACTCTCTCAAAACAGTTCTATCCGCTTGTAATTGAGCGATTCTAACCTGTGTTCTAGCCTCAACACTGCCTGCATGTGAAATGAATAATGACAGCAGTAGCCGGACTCTGTCCCATACCTCTACCTGAACCGAAGAGTGAATGTTTACCAATTGTCTCGGTGATGCGTTAGAATTGATTATTACCAAATCTACTCCATTCCAGGGGTGGCCTTCGACCGCAGTAGAAATCTCATCAGCGACGTCTTGTAGTCTACCTTTTCCAAAATAGGTCCTAGGATCTTCTGAGCCTTTCTGATATTCTTCGTTGACTATTTCGATACCCATTGTCTCTGCCAAAGCGATTAGCTCGCTAGGGTTTCCATCACGATGAAGTAAAATCGCTTTCCTTCCTTCGTGATTCGTTCTTGCCTCTCCAAGTGCAACTCCGCCGGTCCCAGCAAGAACTTGAATCGGCTCATCCATACTTACGTGAAGTGATTGGGGTGAAAGAGCATTCCGTAAGTAGTAACTCTCATTGGGGTGATGCTTGAGGTTAATTCATGTCCGAGAAGTTTGCTACCACTTTGGAATGGCGCGGCTCCAGGGAAATCGGGCAGCGTCTAGCAAATCTAATTCCTGATGGAATTAGTAATGAATTGATAGAAGAAAATCATTCTGAAGTTAAACTGGTCGTAAATGTCGACGCTGAGAGTTTAGAGCAACTCAGAGAAATTGTTGACAATTTATTGACTCTGTTTTCTGATCAAGATCAGTGAAGGTCTAGAATTACTGGTGCGTGATCGCTAACTTCCAATCCGCCTTGGCGGTCGATTTCTACTGATTTCATGCGATCCCTAGCAGCCTCGTTGCCTAGAAGATAGTCGATTCTCCAACCTCTATCCTTAGCTCTAGCTTGCCCCCGGTTTGACCACCATGAGTAGATTTTCTCATCGGGGCCAACATGTTCTCTGAACAAGTCATACCAACCATCCCCTAGTAAATCACTGAACCATTCACGTTCATGTGGAAGAAATCCACTTGTCTTTGCATTTCCTTTAGGATTCCAAATATCATTTCCAGTATGTGCGATGTTTAGGTCTCCTGCAACGATTACCGTGTAATCTGATTGCAATAATGGGCGGATGAAATCTCTCCACTGGGACATCCAGGTTTCTTTGTACTGCTGTCTCTCTTCTTTAGAAGAACCACTAGGAAGATATGTATTTACTAGAAGAACGTCGTCATGCTTAGTAACCAATACTCTGCCTTCAGAATCGTTTGGGTCAATTGTTCCTTTCATGCCCCTTCCTTCTTCTATCATTTCAGTGTTAGAGATTGTTGCAACCCCTGAATAGCCTTTCTTTTCCGCAGGATGAAGAATCATTTCATATCCGGATGGAATACTCCAATCCTTAGGTAATTGCTCTTCTAAACAACGTACTTCTTGTAACATCCAAACGTCCGCATCAATCTTTTCAAAAAAGCGATCAATTCCTTTGCGAATTGCCGCCCTGATGCCATTTACATTCCAAGTCACGATTCGCATACAATCTCTCCAGACTAGGCGGTTATTCAAATCACTCCATCGGAAAGTTGTCCTCGTGAGTCGGTAATTGTAATAGAATTGTTATGTCGTTTTGTAATAATGTGTGAGCGCCATCCTGATACTCTTTCATCTAGTAAATCCTCAATTGCTTGAACTCCACCTGACAATGCTATGCAAGAAAAATGGCTCATCCCCGGGGCTTTTTTCGAGTGAATCGCTGCCAAGTTTAGTATTGCCACATCGCCTTTTACTAAGCCGTGCAGCCCCTTTAATGGACGATTGTCCAATACTACATCCAATGTCGATACCTTTACTGCATCGCCTACAGGTGATCCATCGCACATTCTCACAATGTCTGCTTCTATCTTTATTCCCTTAGAAGTCACTACGCCTTTTTCGTTTTGTTCTACGATTTTCATGCCTGTTTGGATAGGGACTCCTACCTCTTCTAGAGTCGAGGCTAGACGGCCTACTATTCCTGACCAACCTTCTCCGACAACACATAGACGGCCTTTCATTAGCGCTTTACTTCTCTCAGGAATATCTTGGCCCCACCCCGAAATCAATCTGACAGCATCTTCTCTTATCGGATCCTTACCTAGCTTGTATGCAAGCATCTGTTTGGGATTATCGAGAGGTTGGAGCATGCCATGTCCTACTATCATCACCTTGTTAGGCCTCAAAGGCCTCAATGAAGGTTTGATTCTACTGACTTTTTTGACCATGTTGTGTAGCTCTCCGCCTTTCAATAACAAGTGAGGACCGTGTTCTAATTGGTGACCGAACGACTCTTCGCTAGTTCCCCTTCCTCCAATTCGTTTACGTTTTTCAACAATGAAAACCTGGTTTTTAGCAAGATGTTCTCTCACTGCAGTAACTAGGCCGTGTATGCCCGCTCCCACCACGAGTACCCGCTTCATTGTGTCAGGCCAACAAGTGCATAACCATGAAGTCCTCGTACCCTTAGCGTTAATCATGGCTGACAAATCAGGCCCCCCTCATGATAGGGGCGCGGTTTTATGGGACGCTACCTCTGGCCCTAGTCGAATGCTTATTTCCAGCATTGACAGGTGGACTAGTTCCCTATTGGCAGATGACGGTGTCGACATGCCATTTATGGGAAATAATGAGTCTGTAAATGCCACCATTATAGCACGTAGCGATGGTATTTTAGCAGGATGTGCTGCTGTGGAGCACATGTTACAAATATGGGCAGGCGGATTGCAAATCTCCTGGAGCCATGGCGAGGGTAGAAGTATATCTTCAGGAGATGAGATCGCAATCATTCGTGGTGACAAAGAAGCAGTTCTAGCAATGGAACGAACGATTCTAAACATACTTGGTCAATTATCTGGAATCGCAACTGAATCAAAGAAATGGTCGTCCAAGGCACCTGGACAAATCGCTTGTACTCGAAAAACGATCTGGGGCTTGTTGGATAAATGGGCCGTACACCTAGGTGGAGGTCTGACTCACAGATTGTCTAAGCAAGATGCAAAAATGATCAAAGAAAATGATCTTGCTGTAATGTATCCTGATATTGATGGCAATGGCGCTAGAATTTCGCGATACTTATCAGAAGTAAATATCGATGAATGTGGTGCGTTTCTTGAGGTTGAAGTTCGTGAAGAAAAGGAGGCTATTATGGCCGCATTTACTTGGTCTGAAAGAAGAATGGTTGACGGATGTGACCGCTTGGTAATTATGTTGGATAATTTTGGACCTGAACGTTGTAAATCCGTGGCAGATGAGCTTTCGGAAATGGGCCTTAGGGAACATGTAGTACTCGAAGCAAGTGGAGGCATTTTGCTTGCTAATTTGGAAGATTGGAGAGAATGTGGCCTAGATGTTCTCTCCACCAGCACGATAAATAGAGGGACCACTCCTGTCGATTTATCGATGCTAATAGAAAATTAAAGGTGAAAGAAATGAATGAAGAAGAAGTTGTTGATCCGTCCCATCCAAGATATCAATCTTTGATGATAAGAAAGAAAATTGCAGATGCTGGCGTTAAGGGGATGCTCGCAGATTCTGCAATGATTGCGCACGGTAGAGGAGAAGCGTTTGATTATCTATTAGGAGAACAAACTCTCCCTTCAGCAAAAGATGCTACTAGAGAAGTTGCAGCGCGCCTAGTAAATGCACAAAGGCCAGTGTTATCGCTAAACGGGAATGCTATTGCATTAGCAGGACAGGATTTCTTGACTATTGCAAGCCAGCTTGGATGCCCGATTGAAATCAACATATTCTACAGAACGCCTGAAAGAATGGGTGCGCTACTTGGCCATCTAAAATTACTAAATCAGAAATTAGGGCTGGATGTTGAAATTCTCGGAGGAATCCCTGATGCGCGTATTCCTGGTTTAGAAGGACCGAGGGGTGCTTGCCAGCAAGATGGTTTGTTTGAAGCCGATGCGGTACTAGTTCCACTAGAAGATGGAGATCGTTGTGAAGCTTTGATGGCGATGGGTAAAGACGTATTAGTTATCGATCTGAATCCATTATCACGCTCTTCGAGAGGGTGTTCAGTCGCAATTGTAGATGAAGTGTCGAGAGTGGCAAAAAACCTGATTCAATTCATACCAGAAAAACCATCGGTTACTGAATGGGATAACAACAAAGCTCTTCAAAATGCTTTAGATCATATTTTGGAAACAATGTCAAACAAGTTTGACTAATCCTACAATTCACTAAGTCTTGAAGATAAGCGGTTAGCGATTGATTCCCCTACTCCGCTACAGGTCGCGCTGCCTCCCAAATCATAAGTCAATGATTTGCCATCTCTGAGGTGGTCTGCAACGCTTTCATCGATAAGTTTGGAAATTTGTACAAGCTCTTCTTCTCCGTTTTTACGACCGAGCCAATCTAACATCATCTGTATTGAATTAATACTGGCAATTGGGTTAACCTTGTTTTGTCCTGCATGCTTTGGCGCGCTGCCGTGGACTGGTTCGAAGAATGCATGTTTATCGCCGATGTTTCCAGAGGCGGCCATACCCATTCCTCCTTGGAGAACCGCTCCAAGGTCTGTAGCGATATCGCCGAACATGTTTGATGAAACTACTACGTCATAGTATTCAGGAGTGCGTGTTAGCCATTGCATGAAAGCATCGATATATCCATGATCTGTTTCGATTCCAGGATATGATGTTGCGACATTGTCGAATACTCTTCGGAATAACTGGCATCCCCTGGTTACGTTACTCTTATCGATACACGAAACTCTGCTTATTCCATCTACTGGAGCGCCGTTACGGCTCTGTGCGATTTCAAAACCCATGCGGACTAATCGTTCTGTTCCGTTAACAGAAATTGGACGTGGGTCATAAGCCACTTCGCCATCTAATCCAGGAAATGTCATTTCAGGAGGGATGTATTCCTCTCGGCCCAATGCCCTATCTGCACTACGCCTCAGCAATGAATGATACAGTCCTTCGGTATTTTCTCTCAAAACCGTCATATCTACTAGGCCTGGCTCCCATATCTGAGTAAATTTGCCGTGTACTTTGTGAGGCACTCCTTCGTAGAGTTTTATCGGCCTAACATTAGCATACAAATCAAGTCCGGAGCGCATTCCCAGAATTACAGAGCCTCCTGCTAAATCTCCATTTGGTAATCTAGAGCCGGGGTGTCCTATTGCTCCAAGATAAATTGCATCAGCTTCATCTCTACAGAATTCAAATGAACCTTCGGCCCATTCTTCGCCTGTCTCTTTGTAATGCTGGCCGCCACAGGGAATCATGACTTGTTCAAAGCCGTGATTCGTATGAGCTTGGACTGTGTCCAATATTCTCATCGCTTCAACCGCTACTTCTCTGCCAGTTCCATCGCCGGGCAAAATTGCGATACGGTGGTCGCTCATAGCCGTGCCATAAGTCGCACCTACATGAACGCGCGCCCATTGGATGTTCGCTGAGAGTGGAGGTATTTGTCCACTGGAACCTTTGATAATCGGCAACAATAGAGCAGTGCTGCAATACTCCAATCGAAGTACCCCTCTGCTAACATACTGTACCTTTATGGAGTGCCATAACAACGTACTATTATGGCTGAGGATTCTCGTGATAAGTCAGAAGGGAGGTTGCGAATTGACCAAATGCCCCAAGCAGTTAGGCAATTGGCAGACTCTATGTCAGGAATAGATCCTTACTTTGATTTAGAAGAGTGGTTAACTCGTAAAGCTAATGATGACCTATTATTGCTTCAGAAAGACATTGAAAGAGAAAGAGTTCAGTTAGAACAACGTATTCATCGTTTAGAAATGATTGCAAAAAGGCTCAGCCCCGAAGATATTAGAGAAGTGCCAGAAGGGCAGACTAATTTGTTCGATTGTTTCGATATCCCTCTGCCGCTCAAGCATCTTGCGTCCCGAATTGAAGAAATCCATGAAGACCCGCATCCGGCAGGAGCTTTCATCAATCTACTACCCCACGATAATATCGATGACCCTTTGCTAGCTGTGACAGCTCAAATGATGTTGATTGCAGCTCAAGAAAAAGTAGGAAATGGAGCTAGTTGGGTTGAATTAGGTGAACTTTATTCTCCTCTGATTAGTAATGGGATATCTCAAGAGGAATGTGATGAAGCACTGGATCATTTGCTGATGACAAATCAAATCCATGAAATCGATGATGACTGCTTCATCCCTGATGAGTGATTCGATGGGGTCCCTTGGACACCCATCTATTACTCAATATATACCGGAATACAACTAACTTATGATGAGCATAGGAAGGGCGACAATAGCAGGCATTGCAGCATGGGCAATGATGACGATGCTACACTTTCCTACCCACATTACAATTGGGGCGGCTGTCGTTTCAGCTTTCATAACAGAGGGGATTATTCAAAGTAATACAAAGAGGCACCTCAGGCAAAAGGCTTCGGTATTAGAAAATGAGCTAAATATTGCTGTGAGCGAGATTTGTGCCATGAAAAGAGCACTAGATACCACAACTAAGGATCTGAGGGGAGCTCTTGAAGAATTACATCGCAGAGATGCGGTGGGTAGTCCTGCAACTAGAGAATTATTAGCTCGACAAGAAGAGGCGATGAATGCTCAAAAAACTGCTCTAGAATTATCCACCGATCGTTCTTTTGAAACGCTTGAATCTTTAGAGAGAATGATAGTATCTCAAGGTGAGCAAACTACTCGTGTGCAAGAAGTTCTATCCGCCGTCCTAGAAAAATTAGCTCTAGAGCCGCGACAACACATCAATATGCGTGATTCTGTGTTCACGCAAGAGAATAATTCAACACCTGCGATGACTGACGACATAATATCCCTGCTAAGTTGAGGTGGTATCGTGCATGAATCGATTCGAGAGTTAATGCGGCTAAAAATACGCTCAAAAATCTATTCCGTGTTTTTGGGTATCGGGGTTATTGCAATTACATTTGCAATAATTATTGGGCTTGGAATGGAAGACCCAATGACATTTGGTAATCACTTTTTACTTATCTCAGCAGGGTGTATATCAACACTAGTCGGATTGATTCTATATCAGAATGAAGAGCGTTTTGCTCAAAAATATGACATGACTCACTTACTTGATATCGATGACCAAGAAGCACGATATGAAGCATATCTCGAACATTTGTCTGATTGGATTGCCACAGATATCGACCAAATCAACCCAACCAGAGAGAGGGGGTCCGATCCATCGGGGCCAGATTGGGGTAAAACCGATTTCAAATTGGGCCATGAGCCAGGTAGGCGAGATGCCATAGTTGAAGGAGTCAAATACGCCGGAATGGAGGGCGATTTGACAAGTGGTGAAAAAATGGTTTTGGAGGCGAATCTGGAATATGCCACTATGGCTCAAAAGAGATGGGATGAATCTGAAGCTAACGATCCAGATCTTATCGAATACGGTGTTAAGCGATTGGGCGATCTCGTTAGAACTGAGTATTTTGACAAAAATGCTGAGGAGGGAGCGTTCAATAAAGTAGCCAATAAAGGCGAAGATTCCCCTGTTAAGCAATAAGCGGAAGCGTTGAGGACTCGAGGATGAAGGCAATATTGGTGGCTGGCGGTCATGGGAGCAGATTGCTACCAATGACCAAATATACTCACAAAACATTGCTACCGTTGTGTGGAAGGCCAATTATTGATTATGCTCTTTCAACTATTCGAAATGCGGGAATTAAAGACATTACAATAATCGGAAATAAATTCATTGAAAAAATAAGAAATCATGTTGGAGATGATGTAAATTACGTTCTTGAAGAGTCTCC
>QQSA01000048.1 GCA_003602535.1 Candidatus Poseidoniales archaeon | reverse complement strand
ATCTTTCTTTAGAGGAGTAAATCTTTGGCAATCAACACCATTGGGAATAATTTCTATCTTATTTTCATCCACGCCTCTTCTAATTAGTTCATTTTTCATAGCCACATTTAGTGTCAATACTTGATCTGCTAATTTACAAGCAGTTGTTTCCAATTTCTCTTCAAGGCGAAATTGATCTGTATACGCCCATTCAGGTTCCCTTGAGATTCTAGTAATTTCCCAAAAACCTCTTACTTCATAGATACAGGGAATGTTAAGATTTTTTGCAGCTAAAATTGAAGCCAGGCCATTCCTATGATTTGATGCAGCATGGATAATTGATACTTTATGTTCTTGTCCTTTTTGAATCACTTGCCTTGCGTATCTGTAAATATAGTTTACAGGATTTGTTGTTCTATACCCATCAAAAATATCTAAAGAATGGCTATATTTTATCGAGTCTACATAATTATGATCAACAAATTCTAATTCCCTAAATCCATTCATATCCCACGGATAGCAAAGTCTGGTCATTGGGTGCATATCCATTCCCTGTTCAACCAATCCTCTCAGCAATCCATGACTTCTACAAGCATAACCTCCACTATGATACGGTAAAGAATTATGTAAAAGATAAATTATTCCGCCATTAGGAGTATATTTTTCGCTATTAAAATCTTGAAATTTGAACTCATTATCCAAAAGGTTGAAACTTTGCTCAAGAACTTTCATTCTTCTAACATATGATTTCAAAAAACCCTTTGAATTAATATTCTGTAACTTTTTTTCATTCTTTTTCATTACAAATAGAGATTCTGAAAGATTTCCTAAATATGTATTCAATTTCGAGCAATAAAGTGTCAATTCTCCAATATATTTCTCTTCGGAGTTTACTAATTCTATTTCCACTAATCGTAAAGTGAAAATAACTGCTTCTCTGTTAATGAGAGTTGCTCTATTTTTCATAAGAAATCGAATAACTTCTAGGTTTAACACATTTTTCGGCTTACTATCAAATAGATCATTCAATACTTGTAGCGTTATTTTATGGGGTTGATTTGTAATACGATAAACCTCAGTAAAATACAACAATTTTTGCACAAGATAATTGTTCTTTATTCCGATATTCAAACTTGTAATTTCAGAAGTCAAATCATTAATCTCCACCAGTTCTAATCTATCAATTACTTGATTTTCATAAAATGTTGATATAAATTGAGGCCACTCCTCATCATCAAACCATTCAGTCATTCTTTCTGATAATATGTTCATTGATTTCAGCCAATTTTCGTTGTCATAATGGAAAAAGTAAAGCCGATTATCTAATACAACTGAACCATCAACAGCATTCCAAGTTTGGAATGAAACTTCTACTAGTTCACAGGATTCTGGAGGGGTAAAATCAACTATAAAAAATCCATTTGGATCTGTTTTAAGATACTTGTATGACTTAACAGCTTTCGAATATGATAACCCTATTGCATTAGCGTTAGCTTGTGAAAGATTGATAATTTGAGCATCTTTATCCTTGAATTTGAAACAGCATAATGCCGAATTATAGTCTAATTCTTCAAAATTATTTATTTTACCAATTATCACTAAATTCGATTTTTCAGTTTCCTTTGAGATGAGGTGAGAAAAATGAATACCTCTTTTCTCTAGATAACTAGAATGAATATTGGGTTGCCAGCCAATGGGAGCCTTCTTAATAGTGGAGATAGATTTAGTTAAACCTGATGTTACATCCTTCTGTCGAGCGCTTTTCCAATCAGATGAAGGGAAATAATTTAGAATATCCATGGAATTCCGATAATCACAATTACGATTATTTATCACAACCATAAATCGCTCACAGCGTGAATCAAAAACTTCAGAAAAATAATTTTGATAAATTTTTTCAGTCAGCAGATTATTTTTTTCGGAAATCACTCTTATCAAAGCGTAAAGAGCATTATTTTTTGATGAACGGTTGAATCTAAAAAAACCAATTCGTTGACGTGATTTAATATAATCAATTAATTGGAGAACATCCTTTTCAGAAATTTGGTTTCTTTTTCTGAAAGAGTCAGATATTTTGTTGATTGAAACAGGCCTATTCATTGAAAGTCTAATCTCTCGTCGAAAGCTTAAACCAATTGGAAGAAATGAAAAATAGAGAATGGGGCAAATGTATCTTGAACAAATATGTTCAATCATGGCATATGTTTTTTCGAACATCCATTTTCCTTCCACATTTATCTAAAAATGGCATTTATTAGTTGCTTTACACCTCATATCGATCATTTAACCTATTCAAACGCATCTAGATGGATTAGTTGTTCAACATCGATTCTCTTGTATCCACGCTCTTCAGCATCTTTACCTGCACGAACCAACATACGACGCATCCAACCAAGCATCATCAAGTCCTTCATTCGATCTAAAGATTCGATAAATACCGCTGGATTTCCACCTAGTTGGGCATGTTCTCGAATACTTTGCCCAGTCTCATCTACTACCTCGTAATACCAAAGAAGTAATTCTTCGACTGCAGCATCAGTGATTGGCATACCTGCAAATGACCTGGCCATTTTTCTCAATGCCATCGGAGTCAGAGCAGAGCCGCTTACCTGTCCTTCAAGGACGTCTTCTTCAATCTCTTCTGCCGGACTTATCTCTTCGCTTGATTCCTCGGATTGAGGAGTTGTTGTAACTTGTATATGACGTGGTTTAATCGTATTTACTCGATCTTTGGCCGCTGCCATTTCAGCACTGTTTAGAATACGTTTTAGGTAGGTTTCTAGATGTTCAATTCCTGCCTGCACTGCTTCTGAGCCAACACTTTCGAGATCTGATAGCCTCTCAATCATCAATTCACGAGTTCTGTTGTAATTCAAACGTGTACGGTTTGTATCATCAAGAGTCTTCTTATCTGGATTTGCGGATAAGGTTGCAGACTCCATAGCAGGAACCATTCGATCTATTTCTGCCACAAGCATCTCAACAAGTTGCTCTTTTACAGCACCTGAAAGACGCATTTCAGTAAAACCCGAGGATACAAATCCGATATGACTTGAAGAATACGGCTTGGCCATTTTACTCCACCAGTCCGTCCTCACGGCCGATGGCTTGTGAGACTTCCCATGCGTGGAAACATTCGTGACCACCTAGAAAACCGCCGGCTTCCCGTGCTGGACCGATAAATTCAGACGCACAAAATTGGCAAAATACATGAACGATTATTTCATTGAAATAAGTTCCATTAGGAGTGCTTCTCTTAGCAATTCTCTTACCAATATCCGACTCGTCCCAGTCGCTCATCTTATCCGTGAATTCATCATCTAAAACTACCTTTTCAGCCATTATATCACCATTCTGTAATCCAAGGAATTGCTCCATCTGCAGTGATTGGGCGCATTCCTTCTTCATCCCTAACCCATGTATCTTCACTACCAATGCTGCCATTTTCGTGCACAACTTTTGGCTCAATTGCCATGGTTCCGCCAACTGGTAGCGGACGATCAAAGCCTTCTGCGACAACTGGAGATTCATCGAGTTGTAGTCCGACCGAGTGCCCTAAGAATCGAGATTGATCAGGCACCATTCCCATCAGATGATTACTATGTCCTAATTCTTCAGCTAATGCAAACCCTTGTCTCCAAGCTTCAGAACAATCAAGACCTTGATCGAGAACATCAACTACGACTTCTTTGACAGCAACCATATCTTCCAAACGACTTTGCCATTCCTCAGATAAAGATCCTGCAACGAACATCCTTGTTGTATCCACAACATATCCCCTATGAACATGTACTAAATCAACCAATACTGGTACGTTCGCTTTAATCGTAGTAAATCCACTTCCCATAGAGGCCATAGGATGAGGTCCTGTTCCGCCAATTGCTGAATCGAAGAATGAAGGTATTCCGCCTGCACGACCTGAGACGATGACACCTCTGTCACATTGGAGTGGGAACCTCCTCATCTGTACATTTCCACCGAAACCTGCAGCCCTACTAACCGCTTCTGCTGCTGCAACTAATTCAATCTCAGGAACTCCTTCTCCTCCTAATGTTTCTACAGCTTCAAACATGGCCATTTGAATCTCTGCTCCATCAGACATCATTTGTAATTCCCATTCACTCTTTACTTCGCGCTGGGAGTGAACGATTTGTGTACAATCTTTACTTGCTCCTATCTTAGAGGCGAAGCGAGAGGCAAATGAATGAGGTAATTCTCCGAATTGCATTGATGGGTTGCATGCGATTTCTTCTACAAAGTTCGCCATCCGAGGGAATGCTTCAACAGAATGCGGCGAGTTGCTCCCTCCAGATTCATGCTTGGCACGTGATATTGAACGTCGAACAAAAAGCCTGGATTCTCCTTCAGCAGTAACTAGTAACGAGCCATTTTGCCTTCCGCCAGTATAGTAATACAGATCGACAGGCGTTTGAATTAATGCTGCTTCATGCCCTGCTTCTGTAAGCATAGATGCGAGTTTAGATTGTCTAGATTCAAGTTCACTAACTGGAACTCTCCAATCTTCACCTTCAGGACCAACTAGGGTAGATAGTTCGTCCTCCATGATACATTCCTGTAGTCAATAGTTCAAAACGACTCCCATAGAATGGTTTTCGCAAATTTTGTGGTTCACGAGCTACTCTGACTTAGCAATCATTGGAGAATATGCTTCTGTAAGGGCTAGGCGTTCTTCGGCAATAGCACAGTATTCTGCAGAGAGGTCGCAACCTATGTATCGCCTACCTGTCATTTTCGCTGCTACTGCAGTAGTCCCCGAACCTAGGAACGGATCTAGAACCACATCACCAGTGAATGTATACATCTCAATACAACGCTTTGGTAATTCTACTGGGAATGGAGCAGGATGATTGACTCGCTTTGCTGACTCAGTAGCAAAAGACCATATGGATTTTGTTTGTTGAATAAATTCTTCTTTGCCTATTGTATCTATTCGACCCTCTTCTCTTTCGGACTTTGTTCGAGGTAGTTTGTAATCGCCCTTTGAGAAAATTAACAGATACTCGTGGATATCTCGTAAGCATGGGTTTGAAGCGGATTGGAAAGAACCCCAAGCACACGATGATCCGGCACTAGCAGACTTGTCCCAAATCACTTCTCCACGATGCATAAACCCTATTTCATGCATTATCAGATTCACATGACTAGTGAGTGGAATGTATGGCTTCCTACCTAGATTTGCTACATTCACAACCATCCTCCCACCGGGAGTTAATACTCGATAACATTCTGCAAATACACCATGCAACATTCCCAAATACTCGGTAAGTGACAAATCTTCATCATATGCTTTAGATGCATTGTATGGAGGAGATGTTACCACCAAATGAACGCAATTATCTGGTAATGGCATAACTCTCGAATCACCATTGATAACAATATTTTCTAATTCTGTAGGATATTTGTTTGCTACACCTACATCTCTCTGCGAGATTAAATCATCATACATTTTAGAACTATAGTAAACGGTGGAATCGTGTCCTTCTCTTTTAGATACTCCAAACGAGGATGTGGAGGTCTTAGCACGCTTGCGGGCTCCTTCAAGAGAATCCTTACGCGCCATGCTTGTTATCGTTCCACAAGGGTATATGACATTTCGCGCCTATGCCTACCATTGGACGCGCGTTTGAACCAATCGAATCAAAAACCGTGGGCTGGTCGGATTACTTGATGGCAAAGGTTCTGACCCTTGATGAGGTCGACCTCGACGGGCGCATTGTACTCGTTCGCGTAGACATCAACTCACCTCTTGATCCTGTAACGAATGTCTTCCTAGATGACACTCGTATCCAAAGAATCATTCCTACTCTAAACAAACTGACAAAATCAAAAGTTGTTCTTTTAGCACATCAATCTCGACCTGGAAAAAAAGACTTCACATCTACTTTAGGACACTCTAGAGAACTGGGCAGATTACTCGGACGAAATGTCAAGTGGGTTGACGACATTTACGGGAAGAAGGCGTTAACTGCAATCGAGAATTTAGAAGATGGCGAAATATTGATGCTAAACAATGTTCGAATGGATGAAGAAGAGATCAATGTGAAAGGTGATTTTATCGCAATGTCTGAAACAATGATGGTGCAAAATCTGTCAATGATTGCTGACGCATTCGTTAACGATGCATTCGCATGTGCGCACAGAAGTTCGCCCTCTATTGTAGGATTTACCAATGTTTTACCTTGTGTTGCTGGCGAGTTAATGAATTATGAATTATCTAAGTTGGGTCAAGCTCTCGAAAACCCGAAGAGGCCTTGTATTGCCGTACTTGGAGGGATTAAGGTCGATGATTCAGTTGTGGTTGCTGACAACATGCTGAGAGGAGGAGTTAGTGACCACATATGGGCAACTGGAGGTGTTGCAAATCTTTTCCTTCACCTGTCTGGAATAAATTTGGGCGAATTGAATATCGATTTCCTAAAAAATGAAATCGGCGATTCTTGGAATCAAACTATCGCAACTGCTAGCGCTCTTCTAAATGACTTCCCAGAATGCATAATTATGCCGAGTGACGTTGCACTAAACATTACAGGAAATCGTGTAGATCATCCATTGAAAGATTTACCAATTGAAGCACCTATCTTCGATTTGGGAATCACCAGTGTTCAATCCTTGTCCAAAGCGATCAAGAGTGCAGGCACGATTATTCTTAACGGACCTGCTGGAGTTTTCGAAATGTCTGACTTCGCCCTGGGAACTATCGAGATGCTAAACGCGTGCGCTGAGAGTGAAGGATATTCTGTTATGGGCGGAGGACACACTGCGACACTGGTAAGTCAAAGAGGACTTGCAGACAAGATGGGGCACGTATCTACTGGCGGTGGCGCTTGCTTAGAACTATTAGCTGGAAGAACTCTACCAGGACTAGCATCTTTGGAAGAGTCTGCTAAACAATTCCGAGTCTCTATTTCTAAGCCTCTTGACCACCAATAGTTCATGGCTTCAGCCAAGCATTGACATTTGAAGTCGATTTAGCATGCTCATGGACGAGGCCTCTGTACGTTACACCGATGCGGTGTTAATTGATGAAAATCAGCGTACTCACCTCGGAAATTTCTTGTTACATTCAGATGGAACCTGGGCTAAATCAAATGGTGATGAAGACGTTGTTCACAACTTAGAAGGTAAGAAGAAATTGATTACTCGTTCATTCCAGAATTGGCATACTCACTTGCCCATGCAACTAAACGCTAGAGATTTCTCAGATGGGCTTCCATTGCAGGAATGGTTAGAGAAGTCTATTTTCCCTACAGAAATGAATTTGTCAAAAGAATTCGCGCACATTGGCGCACTTGCATCTGCTGTAGAGATGATCAAAACAGGTTCAACATTCGCTTGTGACATGTACCATTTCCCGGAATCTATTGTTTCAGCATTAAATGAGGCTGGACTTCGTGGAATAATTTGTGGCCCTCAGACCCAATGGCCGCCTAGAGAAGATGGCGATGATGGTTCAGTTCGTCACGAATTGGATTCTCAATTAGCATCCAATAAACCGGAGAATAAGGTCCAGTACGGTGTTGCCACTCACGCGGTATATACCTGTGACGAAGATACTCTCCTAGGTGGAAAGGAGTTGGCAGAAAAGCATAATGCCCATTTATCAATTCACATTTCCGAAACCAGAAAAGAAGTTGCTGATTGTCATTCAAAAACTGGAATGTACCCTGTTGAATACTTAGACAGTATTGACTACTTCATCCCCGATAAAACGATCTGTGCTCATGGCTCTTGGATTAAGAAGTCAGAAATGCGAACTATGGCTGCAAGAAAAGCGATACTTGCTCACTGCCCTTCATCAAACATGAAACTAGCTTGTGGCGGAACAGCCTCACTTCCTGCATACAAGGAAGCTGGAGTTGAAGTACGCTTAGGCACAGATGGTCCTGCTTCAAGTGGTTCTGGCTTAGACATGGCTCATGAGGCCCGCATGGCATGTTTGGTACAACGTCATGATCACTGGGATGCATCTGCACTCTTAGCAAAGGAAGCTTTTGCAATGGCAACAACTGGCAGCCAAGATTGGGCTGTATGGAATCTAGACGATATACGTATGAATCCAGTTGGCAAAGATAACGAGAGACATATTTCGAATCTAATTTACAATGGAGGCCAATGTCTTGACCTGTGGGTAGATGGAAATCCATTGATGAAATCTGGAAAGGTTACAACCATAGATGAGTCCAAACTACTCGATACATTCAACAATGCTGTCAACCAATACTATTCATTGTAACTGGATGAAAATCCAAATCGATGAGCCTAACAATGCCTACATAGCCAATGCTAGAACTCTCATCAGTAACGGTATCTACGGTTGAGGTTGTAGTTGTGGTCATCCCGATAATTTCGCTCTTCGATCGCCCCTTGAGCAAGAATGTCTGGCGCTAGGAATCTTCCTCTTCCGTGCTTATCATTAGCAATTTTTTGCTGCTTTACAATCTTCTTCTGCATTTCAGCTTCTTCCTGTCTAATATCAAAGTCTTTGACTCCTTTACGTTGAATCATTACAGAATTCAAAAACATAGCAAGTCCAATGAGTTGTATATTCGGATCCATTATACTGACTTCAGAAGGAATCTCTCCGTTCATCACCATGTAACCATAAATCACGATTAAAGACCCTAAGGCAGATGAACCAAACAGATACAAATTTCGTCGAAGATAACGATTTACCAACCAAGATACTCCAACTAATATTCCACCAACAAATTCAGTTCCAACATCATATCCTTGTGATTCAACCATTGAAACAAGCCACAGCATCACATGCAATGAAATGTAAGCTGTAACTGCCAATGACATCAAACTGACCATCATGAACAGTATTACGCCGCATCCGAAGGTAACTGCTAATGTGAAATCTCCCTCAGATAATGAAATGAAATCTTTGAGATTATCATACAGTAGAGTACTAGTCAATTGACCAATAGCACATCCAGTAAGAAATGATAGCATCTTGATACTCTTTGCACCTTTGAACATCAGGAAAATCCCTACAAGGAACATTCCTAATCCAAAGGTTGGACCTGCCCAAGTATCGAACCGGCCCCAAAATTCGCCGCTGACATCCATATTCTCACATCATCCAGAAACTCAAGCCGAGTATTGTATAACACGCTAGAAGCATTGCTCCTTCAAGCCAATTTGTTGTACCGTCAGTCAAAATTGAATTGGCAACTAAAACTGAAAGGAAGGTTGCTGCAGTCTCTAATGGGCCAAATTCTAGAGAGAGGCCTACACCCATCATCCAAGCAAATACTACCATCAAAGGTGCTACGAAAACCGCAATTTGTACGCTGGAACCTATTGCGATTGCTAAAGATAAGTCCATCTTATCTTTACCAGCAACAATTACTGCGGTAAAGTGTTCAGCCGCATTACCGAATAATGGCAACAAAATTACTCCGATGAATAATGTTGGCATGCTCAATTCAGATGCCGCTGAATCGATTGAATGAACTAAAACTTCAGCCATCCATCCTACCAGAATAGTTGCAAGTACCAATAATGTCCATGCGTCTTTGTTAGTCATTCTAGGATCTTCATGCTCTATCTCATCATTTGACGCATAAATGTGTGAATGGGTCTTAAGTTGGAAAAACAATGCTAAACCGTACATTAGAAGTAAAACAATTGATGCATAACGAGAGAGTTTGATTATGCTATCTGATGCTCCACCTCCGATATCAACCGCTGCAGGGATAAGCATGGCTAGAACTGCAAGTAATAACAGTGACCCGCTCATACTCAAAGCAGGTTGATTGAAGGTTTGCTTCTGGTGTTTTATCCCTCCCCACAGTAAAGATAATCCTAGAACAAGCAGTAGGTTTCCAAGAATACTCCCGATTAGGCTTGCTTGAACAACTGTAATCATAGTTTCAGCTTGGTCGGCATGAGTTGCCGCCGTGTAGATTGCCAGACCTGCGATAATTATCTCTACCGCATTACCAAATGTTGCATTTAGTAATCCGCCAAGTGATTCACTAGTGCGTAGAGCGATCTCTTCTGTAGCATGACCCATTAATAGAGCCAAAGGCATTATTGCTATCATTGAAAATACGAAACTCATTCCAGCATCTGAAGTAAACATCGAGAAATAAACGGTTATTGGTAGTGCGATTAGGAGCCAGTTCAATTTACTCTCAGATGGGCTAAATGCTTGTAGCACTCCCAATTTAGGAATCTCAGTTTCGCTAATGCGAATCAACTCCTTTTACGCTTAGTAGCCTTTCTTCTGGCTGGTGCTTTACGCTTGGGTTTCTTACGAGGTGACCCGCCTTCTTCCCAATCAACATCTTCTTCTTCCTCTTCAGCTTCTGCAGCTTTCTTCTTTCTACGACGTTTTGGTTTAATCACATTAACCGCGAATGGGTCATCTTCTTCTTCAGGCTCTGCGCTCTCTGTTTTCTTTTCTGCAGGAGCACCGCCCGTTATTTCAGCCATATCGGGTTCAGCAGATGTTCCGATGAACTCGTTCATCCAATCATCTCCTTCGTCGTCATCATCGCCTCGCTTCTTCTTCGGACCTGCCATTGCAGAAGAGATTACTACTAATGATGCAATTACAGCAAGGAAGGATATTCCTGCAGTCACCCATGCAATCATGTATGGAGGGTCTGTAGCATTTAGCTCAGCATAAATGACATCTGGATCGTCCTGAACTGGATTCGAATATTCACAAATTGTAGCACCGTCATCACGATGGCGGCACCAATCTGTAACAAATCTAACTTTCTTGATATTCTCGTTACCGGCGGAGTCTAATGCTTTGACTGAAACTTCGTGAACGCCTGGCAAATAATTACCTGAACTAACAACCATCTCAATTGTCCAGTCACCATTTTCATTTATTGTCAAGCCAGTAACATTTCTCCATGGTTCTGTTACAGAAGATGAAGTGCCATAATTTTGAACAAACCTGATTTGCATTGAAACTAATTCCACATCATCTGTCGCTCCAGCTACAACTTTTATTTCATTGCCATAGAGATATTTTGCTCCGTCGTTCTCTGCTGTCGGGCTGAAAATTGAGACTGTAGGTGCCCTTGCATCAATTGCATATCCATTGATTGAACGATCTATTGTATTCAACGACATATCTGTTAGATTGATAACGATAGAAACATTTCCGGCTTTTGCATTTGATGAAATTGAGAAACTCTGGAAATACTCTGGGCCTTTGTCAGGGTTGTTGGTATTTTGAGTTATCAGAACCATTGATTGCTGACTTCCTCCGGTTAGAGAGCCACCTGATGATGAAGTAAGATTGATCATTGGAGCTTCTAATAAACTCTCAGAGACTTCGATTTTCAGTGTGTATTCTCCTCGAACTAATGATTTCCCAACTATTGGAACATTATTCTCATCATGAATTGAATAAGTAATTGTGGGAGCCTTTGTGTCTTCAGTTACAACCACTGCATTTCCTCCAATTCCTGGCAATATTTGTTGATTAGTATTGCCAAAAGAATCTGTTACGATTACACAATACCAAACTGTCCTCTGTGAATCATCAGGCACTGGCACTTGACGGACCATAGTAGTGAACCCATTCTCTGCGATTGGTCCTTCGAGATATTCCCATCCTGGGTCTGTGTAATTTGAAATCGCGAATTCCGAATCTCCAAATGGATCTCCAAAGTGGCGATACAATGTGTACGACTCTCCGCTTTCTTGAGCATTTACCCATTCCAATTCTACTACCTTCAATCCACCAATCATCAGTGGCTCTAACATTCTACCAGGTTGAGGCGATTTGGTATCTTCAGCGATTGGTCCATCCCAATTTTGAATCAATTTTGTATAAGTCATGGTTTCAGTGCATCCTTGACAATTATACAACGCTTCACTTGTAACGAAATAATGGGTTGATGTGGTAGAAATCTCATCCTCTAATTGGACATCGAACATTTCAACTCCATCAGGAACGCTTCCCATCCACATCAGAGAAATGTTCTCAGCAAATTGAGGTCCTTGAACTCTGTAACTAGATCTCCAAACATTATACCTCTCGCCTTCAACTCCCACTTGGTCAGTCCATGTAACTCTAGTAATACCATTACCGATGAATGTAGCTTGCACATTTGTAGGCTCCTTGATCCACTCATCATCAGCATCCTCATTTACCCAATCACAAGAAGAGTATGGGATTTCTGGATTAGTTGCACCGAATCGATCTACAACTACTACACAGTAAACGAAGTCACCATAGGTATTGAATGGGACATTGTACTTGAATTCGGAAACATTCTCTTGTACAGTTCCAATCAATTGAACATATGGATTATTGGTACTATTGAAGCTTTCACCATGGCGATAAATACGATACTGTTCGCCTTCTTCCGAAAGAAGATCATCCCATACAATAGTGGTGACTCCAGTCCCGTTTTCAGCAGGTAAGAATAAGGCTCCTACGCCCGTAACATCAGCAGGTGGTGTGTTATCCTCCAGTAATGCAGTAGTCATTGCATTGTTAGAAAGGAATCTAGTATCTTCGTAATTATTGCCCGGGGATTCCCAATTTGGTAACATGTAAGTTACCGAATAATAGACTTCTCTATTTGTAGAAGGGGGAACGTCGACCTCATACATTGTGTCGGTTGCATTGAGAGTTGCGATTGGAGTGGAGCCTGGTTCCAATAACAAGTAACCATTTGATCTATCCATCTGGACATCTGTTTGCCACAGATGAATTTGATAGGCATCATCTCCATCTTCAGGAAGAATTGGATTTATTGAATTGTAATTAATCCATTGAACAGTAGTCTTGCTTGTTGCAGGGTCGAAGTCTGCCACAATATTGTAAGGGGATCTGATGGGCGTGGTGACTTCTTGTACAGGCTCATACAACAAACTAGCATTAACGCTGAGTGTAGTAGTCATGTTGCCATCTGCTAATTCAGTCACGATTGCGTAGAAGAAGCTGTTATCTGTGCCTGCCCCTACTTGATAGGTTGCTGAATGCCCTGGGTGATTATTTGGTTCTCCACGGCATTTATTTGGATTTGAGCCCCATGCTTCTTCGCTATTTTCGTCGCATGCTACAACCGAATGCCACGGTGTTAGGTTGAGTACGTTTTGCGAATTTATTGGACTATCACTGCGATAAACGTGGTATGTGGCGTCCCATAATTGCTCATAGAGATCTGCGTTGCCTCCATTTTCAGCAATATTTCTCCAGGTTACCGTTGTTGTTTCGCTAACCTCATCGAAAATCGCAATGATATCTTGTGCCTGCAATTCTTCAGCAATTCCCTCATCTGCACTTGCATTTGACACCATAGGAAGTGAAGAAAGGAGCAAAATTGTGAGGACAATATAGGTCGTCCTGTGGTTACCTCTGTTCAGCATATCGCCGGTCATCACTTGGTCGGTTCTAATGAATCCGTTATGAGGATACCGCCGTAGGCGGTCAAAAGAACGCCAACTTTCGACTAGTTCGGCTTCGCCAGCACCATCGTTTTCATTCATCGTTAGAATCCTTATCTTTCGGAGTTGATAGAGGCTTCGATTTATCAAGAGATTGCAATTCAGTCCTTGCTTTGATAAATCGAACGATGAAAGTATAGATTCCTCCTATTCCAGATATCGCCAAAATAATCGAAATAGGATTGATTTCAATTCCACTCCATACTCCAAAATTATCACTTCCAAGATAAGCCATTAATGCTGCACTCAAGAGTGCAATAAAGGTCAAAACCATCCTATCTGCGCGGCTGAATCCGCCATAATTCCGACTGCCTGCTACTGCTTGTGCTTGAGTTCCTAGGTATGAGCCAAACATTGTGAGCATTGCTGCAATCCAAGCGAGTTCAACATGTCCAAACCAAACTAAATTGTAACCGAGAGCTAAAATCCAAACGACATCTAATACTCGATCTAAGGTATGATCAAGATAATCNCCCCAACGGGTGACTTTACCTGTCGCTCTAGCCAAGTTACCGTCTAAGCCATCCAATGCCATTGCAGAAGCCATCAAAATAGCTGCGCCGAGGAACATCATCGCCCCCTCAGTACCACTGCCTGCTTCCATCATCAACCATGCTGCTGCAAGGCCAGTGGGTAATGTCAACCAGGTTAAGGTTGCAGGATTTATTCCTTCGAGACGGGCAACTAGTGGCTCGCTGAGATTTTTGAATAAATTGCGACCCTTCTCTAGCGCCATGTATGCTGTCCGGAAACTAAGACCTTTGTTACTTATGGTCCTGAGAGCCAATCGATGGCCGAATCTGGCGTAGAGTGAGATGGGCAACCGTTACTAATCCACTCCTGAATTCCTTCGATTCCTTCGAATATAGGCCTAGAATCTCCTATGAGATCATTCCATGGCCCCCCAAGCATCTCAACTTCAACATTCGCTTGTATCTTTTCAATTGGATAACCTCTATCCCTCAATCGATCCTCTAACTCATCAGGATGACACCGTAAAACAATCAATGCATCTACTGGTAAGTGGTGTGCAAGATGACTGTCTACGAGGGTTAACTCAGCAGGTTGCCGCCAAAGTGAAGATAGTTTTTCGAGGTCTATTGCTGCAGAACCGTCGGACTCGATTTCCCCTAAACATCCATTAGATTCTGCATAATCCTTGAGGGATATTATTGGCAGGCCAAGATTCTTGCACAATGTGGTTTTACCGCAACCAGGAGTACCGATTACTCCGATTGAGTATATGTCATGTACTGCCATCTGTTGTTGCTAAGGTAGCCAAGTGTTAAACATCATGCCTTCATAACCCGATTGAGTTTCATGTTTGGTGCGGCTGACCCAGAACAGGCAATCAGTCAACTGGAAGCATACCACCGAGAAGGTAAGGGTGAGAGAGTCGAAGTAATGGCTTCAGCTTTAGTAGACCAATTGATGGCGAAGAAAGGAAGAGATGATAATACTCAAGGAATACTTGTCAAGGGATTGAGAATTCTTGCTTCAGTATTGAATAGTCGTCAAAAATACAAACGGGCTAGAATCACTATCGGCCTCTTGCACAAACACAGAAACAAGCACGGTAAAGCGGTCGGTCACGACTTGACAGCTGCTGCTGCTGATTACCATCTAGCTGGTTTCATCCACGCTAATGCTGGTAAAAAGGGGGCTGCAAAAAAAGCTTTTTTGAGGTGTCAAAAACTTCAGCCTGGTCATCTTTCTGCCGCGTTAGATCTTGCAGAACAATGCGGTTACAACAAACTACTTTCCAAATTATATCCATTGGCAGGCCCCGTAATTAGTAAAAACGGCTCATATATTCTAGAAATTGAAGGTATGCCTGCTGCTGATGCAAAGAGGGTTGGTGTCGCTCTTGGCGGAGAGGTTGAAAGTGACATAGAGAAACAAATTGCAGCTATTATGTCGGGAGAGCAAGCTGCAAATGCAAGATTACAGGCCGCAGTTGACTCTTTGATTCCAACTCACGATTATCATACCTATAGTACGAACTGACACCGACAATGGTAGCGGGAGATGGATTTGAACCATCGATCTACGGGTTATGAGCCCGTCGGTCGAACCATGCTAACCTATCCCGCTAGCAAGCCATCGGCGACGGTCTCCATTCTTGAACCCACCGACACAAAAATGAGGCGATTGAACGGGAGGTTTTTGGACAAGGACCCCTTAGGGCTCAGTGATGAAGATGGATTTTCGATTGATGGCCGTGACTATCACTCTAATGTGTGCAAGCCTTGCAGGATGCTTTGGAGATGATGATTCTGGATCCGGAGGATACGATGGGCCCATTGATTTAGTCGTGTTTTATGATTCTACTTCTGGAATGATTGAAGGTACGGTAAATAATGGTCAGAACGGACCACTAAATGGTGTTGAATTATCATTTGATTTTGCAGACACCACTTCTGATGATGGAGATATTACTAAGATTACTCTAGACCCAGATGATGGTTCCGATCCTGTTGAAGGAAATCCCTCTGAAGATGCTGTATTGTCTTATACATGGCTAACCCATGGGGTTTTCGAAATTACACTATCTGCTGAAGACGAAGATGGAAACTCTCACAGTATTGAAGTTAGTGTGAGAATCGATATGCATATCGTATGGACGGAAACAAATACTGATTCTTCTACTATGTCAATCAACACGACACCTGATTGCGAAGATGGTGAGCCTAACCCATACACAGTGACCGTAGACACTACTGTTCAAGACACTGGGACGCTTTTTAGCGCCGGTTCAGAAGTTCAGTGGATATTTAATGATCCCGAAGGTGAAGAAATCGCAAGTGATACTGGGGCAATGGCTAATGGACAATCACAATCTTTTGATCATGTTGCAAAAGATATAGTGGCCGG
>QQSA01000047.1 GCA_003602535.1 Candidatus Poseidoniales archaeon | reverse complement strand
CTTTGAATATAGCCACCTAAAACCTCTGAAAATCAGAGGTTAATGTGGGCTATATCCAATCAGATTAACGCAGTACCTGGGGTAGTGGACGTAATTAGTAGCGTTTCAAAAGTTGAACCGCCGCCTTCTACGTGAATCCACATAGTCATTTGATCATTTACAGTCAAATCGTCAAATCCACAATCTGATCCAGCTGTATCAGGTCCAGGATCTATAACCATGTCAATAACATAAGAGACTCCTGGGTTCAGAATATCCACTGCATTTTGATTGATTGCTGCTGGAGGTGCCCCATTGTTCGGATCTGGGTCCGTAGCAAGGAAAGTATCACCTGTAACTGCAAGATCGGTGTTATCATTATCGCCGAAAACTCCGGCAACGAAGTTGTAACCTCCTTGCGCATCGTTAGAGCAAGATACCGACCATGCTATATTTTCAGCGGCTAGTACTCCACTTCCTGGTGCTGATTCAAATGATAACCTGACAGTAGTAGCTGACTGAATCAAAACTCCGTTAACAGTTACCTTACCACCTAGTTCACGCTCTGTATCTTGTCCTGTTTGCTGTGCATTTTGCTGAAGTTTTTCACCGGTCTGGATAATAACAGCAGAAGCAACTGCAGCTACTAAAATTAGAGCGATGAATACAATCATTGCACCGATTCCGATAGAACCTAGTTCATTTTTCTCAAAATTTCTCTTCATCATAATCACCTCAAACAATTGATTCTCCTTCTGTTACACTAACATAGGATAGTTTCTCGTAAGTGGATCCGCCACCTGCAACTTGAATATTTAGAGTATGTTGTTCGTTTATGACTGGGTCACATTCACCGGTAACAGTATTTCCTGCAGGATTACGGTCGTTGGCATCTGGTGAAGTCTTTAGATTAATCATGTAGACTTGTCCCGGATCAAGAATATCATCATCATTCTCGCCAGTACCAACTCCAGCTACTGCTCCATTTTGATCATCATTTTTGATGGTTCCATCAACATGTACTGTATCTAAATTCATAATGTTGGTGTCAGGAGTACCATCTCCAAATGTGTCAGGTTGGGCTGGTGCGGGCGGGCCCGCGGCAGGAATATCTCCATCAAATGTTCCATACACTACATCTAGGCCTGTTCCAGCGTTGTCGGTACATGAAATTGTCCAGACTACTTGTTCTTCAAGCATAGGTTCACTACCTGCTGCAAGCTCATACACTAAAGTGACACAAGCGTCACCATTAGCTCCATCGCCATCACAATCGGTATCATCTCCGATCCACATAGTGATAATATTGATTTTACCACCTATTTCTTCTTGGGTATCAGATCCGGTTTGCTGTGCATTCTGCTGTAGCTTTTCACCAGTTTGTATGATTACTGCGCTAGCGACCGCTGCCACCAAAATCAGAGCAATGAATACAATCATTGCACCAATACCGATTGAACCCCAATCGTTGTTCGTTTCGTTCATTCTGCTATTTTTATTTCGCATTAGTTTTTCACCTCATTATTTTTTTCGTATCTCTACTATCCTCCCCTGATCGGCAAAAAACCGAATGCGGGTGGAACATGATGTCAGGCGACGGCTTCACCTCCGTCGCCCATGTCAATCACGAGTGGCATTACTACCACTCCGATTTCGTCTGGAGAGAGTTTTTCCACTAAAGGAAGAACCTCTGATTTGTACCCTGGAGGCATCCAGGGTTGGAGTAGAAGGTCTCGAATTGTTTCCATGCTTCTGTTCTGAACACGCATGGTGACTGAAACTTTACCAGCAGATATTTCGTAACCAGATTGTATAGCCAATTTCCTAGAAAGTGGTATTTCATCTAGACCGAAGCGTAATCCAGGTTTTACTTCGAAACGTATCAAAACTACATCGCCGGGTCTAAGAATTGGAAGATCAATCGAAGAAGGGACACATTGCCAACCAGTAGGAACAGGTGGTGCAAGTCTCATCTCTGGAATTGGCCTAGTGCCATCATTACAAATTCTGACAATCATGACCCCTGTCTCGCCACCTGCAGGCCACCTAGTATCTACGCCAAGCCAGAAATTACGGAATAGGAATGGATTTAGTGCAACTGCTGAATCCACGACTAAATCTCCGATTAACTGTTCAACTTCTTCAGCTGCAAATCCAACATCGCCGAGTTCAGCAGCGCCAGTAGCATTTCGTAAACGACGGAGAATGATTTCCAGTTCAGCCTCAGTAAGTGTTTTTTCTGTTAATAGTCGATTTAGCATAGCGATATTCCTTCGCAATTCAACAACATCTGATTCGACGGTTAACAATGCCTTTTCGGCTTTCTTCACAGATTTTTTAGCGCTGTACAGCTTATGTTGTTCAAGGCTCTTTCGTGCCTCAATAATATCAAACTCCGTGGCAGCTAATGATGAATCATCACTTGATACACCGTATACGATATGCTCTAATTCACGGCTTGCACGGATAAGGCGATCAGCACTAGTTTGCGAATCACGAATCACTCTACGTGCATCTTCTAGGTCATTGACTCCGACATCATATTCTTCTTCAGTCATCATCATTCACCTCCTCTTCTGCATCATCCGTGAATAAATCCTCAATGTCAAGATCCATTGATTGTTCAGGCGCTTCCAACTCTGATTCCTCGACATCTTGTGAATCGTCTATTGATTCGGAATCATCTTCTTGATTCAATATGTCAATGTCTTCATCCCAGTTGATTGTATCAGCAAATGATGCAGCACCCGAGGCAGCAGTAGTCGCCTTTGGTTGTGAAATTATTGAAGAGAGATCTAGTCCATCACTTGCTAATTCTGTTAGTAAGCGCGCAGGATCTCCTAAATCTCTCTCGATACGGCTTGCTTTGAGTTCGATTTCAGTAAGTCGGCCATACAATGAGCCATACAATCGGTTAGCATTCCAAATTAAGAAGACTACACCGACGATTACGACAGCCAGATAACCAATTAGAGAAAGCATGTTTGTTGAATCTGAACCCATTTGCGGAGGGAATCCTAGTATCACTCCCGCCAAACCTAATATTGGCATTGCAAGAATGATAGATAGTTGCCGTTTTGAATCTGATAGAACATCGAAATGATCGCTGTATAGTGTACTTACACCCTTTCTAGCACGTTGATAATCCTCGTGGATTAATTGGAACTCCACCGTAGACTTCCAGGTCATAATCCAAACCCAAAGTGCTGCGATTAACAATATTGCAGGGCCTCCCCATTCACTAGAGATCATACCTGATAGATGGAAGGCGAAACCTAATGCTAACACTCCTGTGTAAATTGCTGCTAAGCGGAACTTATCATTCTGGCCAACTAATCTCAATAATCCAACTGATGCCCCCAATAAAACAAGTAGGGCGATGAAAGATACTCCAACTCCTGGAGACCAAGATTCTACCTCACCTTTTAGCTGGTAGGTTTGAGTTACCATTTCCTTACCATTCCAGGACCTAGCGTCAAGAATAACTGTGCATGATACATCGCTAGACTGAGTCCACCAATCTAACTGATCTGTTTCTACATCCCATGCTAATTCAAATGAAGCATCATGCCCGAGTACAGGAGTGGAATACAAAGGATCGTCAACAACAAGGCCATCACAAACCAATTCCGCTTCGACCATTAACGCTATTGAAGTACCGTCATTTCTTAGAGTGGCTGTGACCTGAGACTCTGTACCTTCTAAGAGAGTTCCTTCGGAGAAAGACAGGTCAGCAATTGTTGGAATTGCTATTGTGCTGAAGTAGAATTCAAAGGTAGCTTCAGTATAAACGGTATATCCCATATTTTCATCAGGATGATACAATCTGAAAGTCAGATCATATCCATCATTTTTCAGAATGTTAGGCTTATCTGGAGTATCAATAACGAAGTCGATTGGATTTTGAGCAGAGTCCCATGCATCTCTAGCAGGCAGGGAAATAGTTGAATGAGAACCGCTTTCACAATCATTTGCTAAATCAAGAGTTTCTGTAACTCCGTCGATGTTAATTCCGAAGTTCCACTCAAAGTCTGATTCACTTAACCCTAATTGTGTTAGATTTACTCGCCTTTCAGCACCACATAATTCAATGAGGTAAGAAACATCATCATCATCCTCGTCATAATGTGACCAATAGATTATTTCTGAAAGATTTGAATTATCTTGACTTGGCTTTAGTTTGTAATCAAAGCTAGGGAATAGTCGGGACATTTTTAGTGAGGTCTCAGCAATTGATGTTCCTGAAATCTCAGAATCATCAGGAGTCATTGACAATCGAAGATTTGCTTCCAAGAAGATGTCTGGCTCAATTTTTGTAGCTTCGACCTTGAACACCAACTCGACAGGAACCCCTACTGGCAGTACCAGAGAGTCTGGCGCACCGGTGATTACTTCCCAAGAGATAGAATTAATTTCCAATCCTGCTTTCAAGACCTCATATTCAACATCAACTGTGACGTCTTTATTTCCAACGTTTGTGACGGTAGCATTCCATTCTCGATCCCAGCC
>QQSA01000046.1 GCA_003602535.1 Candidatus Poseidoniales archaeon | reverse complement strand
GATGAAGCAATAGTGGAGGGCCACAATCTCGCCAAAAACCTCATTCATTCCCTTCAGGAGGTTTCCTAACATGCTTCCAGATGAGGGCCTTCTAAATTACATCCTCGACCGAAGTTTTGGGTGCCGACATATTACACTAATAGACCCAGGAAAGCAATCCTCAGAGATTGCAACTAGAAGAGCTATTGCTTGTGTAAATGCAGGCTCTAGGATGATTTTCATAGGTGGATCAACAGACACTCCTGATGAAGTAGTCCATGAAACTTGCAAATCAATACAAGAAGCATTAGAACTGCAAATTTTTGCTGCAAGCCAAGACCCAACTTCAAACGAAGAAACGTGGAGAGTTCCTGTTGTACTATTCCCGGGTGGGGCACACGCCTTATCTCCAGCAGCAGATGGTATAACCTTCATGATGCTAATGAATTCAGAATCAAGGAAGTTTTTGGTCGGAGAACAGCTTAGGGGCGCACCTCATCTCGATAAATTTGGAGTCGAAGCATTACCTACTGGATATCTGGTATTTTCTCCTGGTGGCAAGGTTGGTGAAGTTGGCGAAGCACAACTAATCGAATCTAATCAAACAGACTTAGTCAAATCATATTCATTAACAGCCAAAATGTTTGGTTTCAAAATATTGTATTTAGAAGCAGGAAGTGGAGCCTCTACACAAGTCGATGAAAGCTGCATTTCTGCTGCTAGGGAAGTCGATGAGTTATGCCTAATAGTGGGCGGAGGCATTAGAACAAGTGAACAGGCGGCAAAGGCCGCAAGGGCGGGAGCTAACTGGATAGTAACTGGAACTCTTACCGAAGACGCATCTAATATGGATGAACTAAGTCAGAAAATATCAGATGTAGTTTCTGGGGCTCAATCTTCATCGTAGAGGACAGGATCTCCTGTTCCTCCAGGCGATTCTGGACGAGGTGTTCTATCGACATCCATTCCTTTCTCAATGACCTCTAGTGCCGTATCTAAATCCACACTTCCACCTTCTGCTAAAGTTTGCATATCTGTAGCATCTGGTGCTGAAATAGTTCTTTCAACATCCGGAGAATTAGCATAAACCTCTCGCCTCAATTCTCTTTCATCATGACTTCTAACCAAGGATAATGAATCGGCAAACACTCTTCCAACAACCTCCCTTGTCCTTTCAGTTCTCTTCACACCATCCAATTCATGGACAGCAGTATCCCTCTGCGATTCTAATTCTCTAACTTCAGAAGTCCTATCAGTTAGTGCAGCCTCTAAGTCTCCAATAGTTAGTGACATTTGTTGAATTCTTTCATCTCTTTCAAAGACATCATTATGCAAACGACGCTCTCTTCTTCGAAGAGATTCATATTCTCTATTCCTTTCAAGCAATCTACGCTTCAACTCTTCAATTTGCTCTACTAAGTAATCGTGTTCAGCAGATACTGAACGAGGACCTTGCATTACTCTTTCCAACTGCTCTTCCAATTCTGCTAGACGCTTATCTCTGGCATCCAATAGTCCGCGAAGACGATCAGCAATATCTCTTAGGCGTTGGCGCTCCTCTTCTAGAGCATCATTAGCGGCCTTTTCAGCCTCCAAATCTCCGGACAAAGCATCAGATTGCGCCTTTAAAGCGCGAACCTCATCAGCTGTAACGCTGGTCAATCCAGCAGCTGCAGCACGCTCCAAAGCATCAACCATTTGCGACATTCTTCCTTCCATTTCAGCAATAACATCGTCTTGTTGAGTAGTTAATTCACGAAGCTGTGCCGCTTCCTTCTCCAAAGAATCTCTTTCTGCAGCAGATAGGCCGGCCTTATTCTCAGCCAATTCCCGTCTTGAATCTTCTAATAATCTCTCAACATGAATAATTCTAGCATTAGATTCTTCCAAATCATTTTCAGCAGCACGTAGTTGAGCAACTTCTGGAGCAACAGCATCTTTCCTTTCTGCAAGGTCCAATTCTAAGACTCGAAGTCGTTGTTTAGAGGTTACAAGATCTTCATTTCTATCTGCAAGCTCTTGCCAAGCCACCAAAACCTCTTCCACGAGCTGATCAACAGGGTATGCGCGCAACATCCCCTCCAACGCAGCACGCTCATCGCCAGTCGTTTCAGTCATGCGGCGAATGCCACCAGATGTTGAACTGCCGAGCGTCATTGCGCACAATCGTGCAACAACCATTCTTCAACCTTTCATTGGTCGAGAGGCCCTACGGGCCATTTCTTGGACCCTTAGTTGATGGCGGTATATTGCTCGTCAGGCATATCTTGGGCTAGTGCCATTGCACCGGTTGCGACCTTTTCGATAGGGTCGTCAACACAAGTTACGGTCACGTCACCAATATCTGCAATATCATTCGCAACCGCTTCAGCAATTCCTTCAATCAATGAGCCTCCACCAGAGAGGATGATATTGTTTCTGAGAATAGGCTGATATTCCGGATCAGCAGTAGCCACGATTGTCTTAATTGCAGAACCGACCTTACCAACAACCATTGTACATGCGGTCTTAATCAAATCACCGATGTCAACAACTTGCTTCTTACCCTCAACAGATAATTCAACCATTTGTTCACGGTCTTCGCCGTTCACATAGGAAAATTCTTCCTTCCACTTTCGAACCATGTCTTTGGTTACTTGTGCGCCAGTATATTTCTTCTGAACAAGCCCCATAAGTTGAACATCAATCCAATCTCCAGCTTCTTGGATAGTCAATTGATCTTCTTCAGTAGGGAAGATTCCATACAAGCGAGCAATATCCGTTGTTCCTGCACCAATGTCTACACAAATGGATCCTGAAATTTCACCAATTCCATATGCGGTTGCGAAAGGTTCTGTTACTACCATGATCGCATTGACCTGGCCACGCAGTGTAGCAACCAAATTACTCTTGTCAGTAAAAGAAACGTGAGATGGTGAACAGATTACTCCAAACACTTCATCATAATCTTCTGGACCTACGGTTTCGATAAGGTGAGTAACGAAAGCCTTAGCAGCGGCTAAATTTGCTTCATCATCCTGAGCAACACCAGCGGCCATTGGGCGGTAAAGGTTGCAAGCCAACTTGTTCTTTAGAGCATCATTTCCGAAAAGAACATCACGACCTAGAAAATTTCTAGCAACAGGGTCTTTTGGTCTACCAACAACTGTTTCAATTGTTTCCATTGAACCTGCACTACTAGCAATAGTCGATTGGTATGTTCCCAAATCAATTCCAACATAGAGTCTTTCTCCCATTTTATCTCACCATTGTCCTTCGGACATTCCGCCCATAGAGTCACTTGACTTAATACTCACTCGCGCTTTGAAGCGCCATTATTTCGATCTAAACGGGGGTTTAGCCTCATTCAAATCATTATCCTCAGACCGCCTAAACATTACACTGGCGGCCACAACAACCCCTATGATAACACCCAAAACGCCCAACAATAATGTTTGATTTTCTTTATTATCCACACTTTCTTCTAATGTTGGCCAACCGTCTTTGTCAAGTAACAAAGGAGACTCCCACCAAATTGTGAAATTTTCAGTACTAAAAGATGTCATTTCAGGGCCGGTCCATTTGGACGAATTGTTATCTAAAGCCACTACTTCAAAGAACCAGTCGTGCCGATTTATTTTCATAGGAACCAAATCTCGTTCGATATCAACCTTACATGTGATATTAAATTGGGAATTAGATAATGTCGAACAACCTTCTAATTCAACACTATAATTGGAATTTACTAAACGAACCGCAACGACGACCCCATCATTCTCCTGATCATCAATTTCTAATTTCAACACAACCTCATCACTGTAATTTTCTCCACCAGACGGCCCACCATTCATTACTATAGTAGGGCCACTGTTTGGTTGTAATTCTTCGACCCCTGTTGCTGTTAAACCAAAACCAATCTTTGTTCCATTTACTCCCAACATACCAATCGCATTTCCTTTTGAAATTGAGTTGGCAACAACTTCAATTTCAACCCACTCAACACCTGTTAATTGTGTGTGAGGGACACGAATCATAACCGTCGTTTCGTTCGACGAATCCATTTCCAAAGGAGAATATACGGATTGGTAAAACAACTGACTATACCCCGAACTTCCAATTTGATCATCAACAGCGACCCTTCCATCTGATGTTCTAACAATCAATCTAATATCGTCAATTTCAAAATCCAATGGTTTAACATTGTAAGATAATACAACTTCTAAATCCTCTTCTGAAACAGGTTTCAATAATTTTTTCCAACTTTCATTTTCAGATAAAAACGGGCCAGCGGCACCAGACCCATTCCAAGGGTTTACCAACAAATTATCCAAACTTCCCCCGCGATCCTGAATAATCGAAACCCAATCTTCAACAGCATAAGAGTCATGAACAAATAAACCATTGTTAAACGAAGATAGGGATGGCCGACCATACCCCTGAATAGAATCAGGCGCCAAACCAGTAATTGGTTCGGCCGAAGAGGCCAACATTGAACGCAACAACGGAGCCGAAGGGGTGTAGCCATATTCGTCTTCGATTAATTGCTGCAATAACGCGGTAAACGAAGCAGCCATTGGGGCAGCAACAGAGGTACCAGACATTGCATAAGTTCCATTATTCATACTCATGATATTTCCATCACTTTTTGCTGAAACCACGTTAATTCCCGGAGCCGAAACCAATGTTCCCCTTCTATCATTAACATCAGGTCCACGCGAACTACTGGGCCACATACTAGCATTTTTTTCAGCATCACTGGCCGCTACAGAAACCACATTGTATGCATTCGAAGGCTCAAGCATCATACCAGCATTATTACCCGGAGCAACAAAAACCAGCGACCAAGGATTTTCAGAAGTCCATAAATCAATTACTCTACTTCTTTCAGTGTAATTTATTGTATTGTCTCCCCAAGACCATGAATTGATTACCGCACCATACTCAGATGCCTCAGATAGTAATTTGTCTACATCGGGAACTTCCCAACCATTCGATCCAACAATATCTTGGACTACGAGCCTAGAACCATTTGACTGTGAATTAATTTCAGTATTATCATCCAAATTATCACAAGCAAGAATTCCAGCAATATGGGTTCCATGTTTGAACTGCTGGTGCCCCTGACTGTCCCAATCATCAATAGTATCATTCAACTTAACCACCTTTCGATGGTATTCTCCGGGAGAACCTACGTCATTGGAGGAATTCCTAAAACAAGAATGATCCATATCAATCCCAGTGTCTGCAACAGCAATAACTACGCCCGAACCATCAAGCTCATCGAAAAACCCTATCGAAGAATCTCCATTCAATTTCAATCCCATAGAATTTATTGAGCTATCCTCTTGAATCGCAAAGGATATTGGAGCGAATATGGTGATAAAAACCACAACAAAAACCGCTCGCATAAACTCTCTAAAAACACATCACGATTGAACTTTCACACCACCGGCTTCGCGCCAGCGCGTTTAAGAGAGATTTACAGGTCGGCCGAAATATGCAAGCCTTCCGAGTATCCGGCACAGCACCATTTGGTAGCCAACGACAGAAGTTCAGCCTCGACCTTGTAGCATCATCTGCAGATGACGCAGAACACCGCTGCTACTCGATTATAGGCTCTCGCCACAAGGCAAACCGCCGCTCAATCAGCATCGAATCAGTATCTAAGATAGATCCACGAACATCCACAGAACCTCGAATCCTGGATGCCTTCCGCGAAGACATCGCTGCAGCAGGCGGCACAATCGCACCTGTAGCAGAGGAAGAATGAACGCCGACAATCGTCGGGTTCTTGATGGAGATGCTTCTCCCATTAGGTGAGGGCCATGGTTGATTCAAACGAACTTCAAAGAATGGCACGCCTTGTTGATATGAATCGTCAAAGATTGGAAGAACTCCAATCACAGATAGAAAGGATCGAAGCCGTTCAACTTGAACACGATGATACAAAGCAAGCACTCAACGCCCTTTCCAATGGATTGAGTGGCCACATCCCACTTGGTGCAGGAGTAATGGTTCCAATCCCTAAAGATGTAACTACGATTGTAGATTTAGGGAGCGGCGTTTATGGAGAAAGAAAACCTGAAGACGCCGAAGAATTAGTATCTAAACGCCTTGATGACCTAACAGAATTAAAATCACAATTTGAAGCAGACGCAGCGATGCTAACTCAACGAATAGAAGAGTTGGCAAAATCATTCGAAACCGCAGCCAAAGAAATGGCAGAGAAAAAAGAAGAGCCAGAAGAAAAAACCCAACCAGTTTCGGAAACCCCTCCTCGTAGAAGGAGAAGAGGCTTAGGCAGCGAACTAACTCTTGACGATTAGGTGATTTTATGGGGCTATTCGATAAATTCCGGAAAAAGGTGCAAGACGCCGCCGCCGAAGCAGACACCGATTCACTATCGGCCGAAGAAGGATCCGAAGAAGCACTCGCTGCAATCGATTATCAACAAAAATCGATTTCACCAATCCAGGAAGAGCCTGAGGAAGAGCCTGAGGAAGATTGGGAAGAATTCGATGAAGACGAGGAATTACAACTCCCCGACACACAAGACGATGAATGGGATGAATGGGACGAAGATGAAACCTACACACTTCCAACAAAACTTACTCGTAGGGAGAAAAAGATCCTCGCTAAAAACGCTAAAAAAGAAAATAAAAAGAAAAAGGCAGACGCTAAAGAACGTAAGAAAAGGGGTGGAAAAGAGGTTGCAAGGTTGGCAGGCTCGAAAGTTGATCTTCATATGATGAGGACTACAACTGGGCGCCAATTAGTCGAAGTAAAGGCCGCCCCCACCGGCGGAAAAGGTGCGATAGAAGACAATGGAATAACCATCGACCTTGGAGGAGGAGTTGTCGAATCCGGGGGCCGAGTAATCAAAGAAAGCCCTGCTTTGAATAATCTAATGGAAGAGTTAGAATGGATTATGCTTGAGTCAGACATCTCCTCAGATGCAGTTTCAGCAGTTATGAATGCATTAAGAAATAATCTGATAGGACAACGTCTTCGAAAAGGCGCAGACCTTTCTAAAGTTCTAGAAGCTAGCTTAAAGAGAGCACTGAGGGGTATATTGAATGCAGGATATTGGGATTTTTACAAAAGCATCCACAGCTTTGTGGATAAGAAAGACACGCCCGTTGTAATTATGTTCGTAGGAGTTAATGGCACGGGTAAGACAACAACCGTGGCTAAGATTGCCCACTTGTTACAGAAGAGGGGGCTTTCTGTTATCGCTGCAGCCGGAGACACATTTAGAGCCGGAGCTATTGAGCAACTAGAATCTCATTGTAAGAAACTCGATATCCGTTGTATTTCTTCACAAAGAGGCGGAGATTCTGCCGCAATAGCGAGGGATGCAGTAGAATCTGCAAAGGCAAAAGGAATCGACGTGGTTCTAGTTGATACCGCAGGTAGGATGCAAAACAAATCAAATTTAATGGCAGAATTGGAGAAAGTTAGGAGGGTTGCAAACCCACACCTCACTCTCTTTGTAGGCGATGCATTAGCTGGAAACGATGCGGTTGATCAGGCTAGAAATTTCCAAGAGATGCTAAAATTCGATGGCGCGGTTTTGACAAAATTAGACACCGATGCAAAAGGAGGAGCAGGACTATCGATCGCTCATGTAACTGGGAGGCCGATTGTTTTGTGTGGAGTTGGACAAGAATATGATGATTTGATTCAATTCGATCCCGATTGGCTGTTACAACAATTATTCGAGTGAGGTGATTTTATGCCAGGGGAATTTTTTGACGATGAAGACAGCGCTCATTTATTCCAACTAGTGCATATGCTGCAAAGAAGTGCTATGATGCACATGGGAATGCTTCAGGACACTGAAGGTAAAGTGCACTACAATTTAGGAGAAACAAAGGCAGCAATAGATACACTTTCTATGATGAAAGCAAAAATGGCTGGCAACCTTACTCCGAAAGAAAGCACAATGCTTAACGGGATTATATCTGAACTCCAACTACAATTCGTAAAGGCGCCGGCAAGGCAACGGGAGTTGGAAAACCAAGTTGCCGAATCAGAAGCAATAAGAGAAACCTTCACAAATCCTAAAGATGGCCCTTCGGAAATCATCGCCGATGAAGAAGAATGACTCCAACAGCCGATTTTATGCGGTTGATTCATGAGTAGGAAGTCTCTCACACACCTGTTAGCATGGTCCGAGTTACCGATGTCGAAGACGATGAAGCGCCAACTGTGCTTATTGTTGACAACAATCAAATGTCCTTACACAGACTTACTACAATTTTCCGTCAAAGGGAATTCAATGTAGTTACTTGTGAAGATGGAGATAAAGCAGTTGATGAGTATATCAGACTAGATCCTGAGTTAGTAGTTTTAGCACTCGACATCCCATCCATGGATGGCCATTTGGCCGCTTTAGAGATGAGGGAACACGGCCAAGATTGCCGAATATTATTTTCAGCACCCAAACGTCAAGCACAATTAGCTCAGGATGCAACACATTCTGCCGGAGCAATAGGCTGGGTTGAGAAACCAATAACTGCGTCCTCAATCGAGTCAATTTGGCACTTAGTACTAGGGCCAATCCCCGAAGCTCCTGGCCTAGAGGATTTAGACAATATTCACCCAGTTGAAGAAATGATAGAAGTGGAAGAAGACGAGCCAATTACAGCCTTACCCGAACTCCCAACTCTCCCAGTAATATCAACTCCTGCAAAGCCTGCAAAAACCGCTAAACCGGCCAGAACTAAGAAATCGAGTAAAGCAAAGCGTCTGATGATCGTATTGATTCTATTCACTGCTCTGGGGGCTGCTGGGTATTATGCATGGCATGCTGGACTGGTGTGACTATTTGTGGAGACATAGCTACTGGGGCCAAGATAACTCTTCCATCAGGTAACATCTGTCGAACATAACCTCCCATGTTTTGTGGCATCATCATCATAGGTGCAACCTTGTCTACACGACTACCCATCGGTGCACGAATCACTTCCGAAATTTTGTAATTCGGAGATGCTAACAATGTGATATCTCCCTCGGAAAGTCGAGAATCAAGCTTATGGTTAGCATACCAGACATACCAAACAAAAGCTCCGACGGCAAAACCCATCAAAATCCCAATAGCAATCGATACAACAGAACTCATAATCATCTCTCAAGTAAAGCATTCCACGACGCTGCCGCATAGGCTTTAGCAGAATCTTCAGGGTTTTCTGAGCGGTGTATTCCGCTGCCTACAATAATACAATCCGAACCGGCAAGAACTGCATCTCTCGGATCGCCATATCGTTGTCCCATTTCCCCATCGCCAACAGTCAAATTGACACCAGGTGTCCAAATCATCTTTTCATTACCAACCTTTGAACGTAATTCTGCTAATTCATCAGGCCTAGATCCATTTCCAATAAAACCAAACACACCGGGGTGATTACGACCCTTCGAAACCACTTCGTCAGTGTAATCGGGGTTCAGAAGATTACCACGACTTGACATCTGGGCGAGCAATAGAACCCCACCACTTCTTCCAACATCCCTCCACCCGGCTTGCAAACCATCTACAATATCGGGGCCACTAATCAAGTGAGCAGTGACTAAATCACTCCAACTACGAATATCATACACTCCAGCCATTTGATCTCTACTTATCTTCCCAATATCGGCAAACTTCCTATCCTCGAAAATTAGCAAATCAGCATCATGAGCCTTCTTGCAAAATTCAGACCAACTCTCCGGAGTCCAATCATCGATCAGGTCGACATGAGTCTTTAGTGCAGCAAGATACGGGCCGACAGAATCTATCAATTCAAACAAACCCGACATAGTTCTCCTATCTGCTGCTAAGCACACCAGAGTTTTCTTTCGTGATGCAACTTCCATATATTTGCGAGCAATATCAGAGGTTGAATTATCCCAACGCTCTCCCCAGAACTCGTTCGCCATCATCAAGGGGAATGTTAGCACATGTGTCAATCTTGCGCCTGTAATGAGTTAACAGAATCTACCAGGGTTTCAATCACATCATGACCTTCAATAGAGAGAGTTTCAAACGAATCTCCGACATCATAATCGACGTACATACCTAGAGTTCCTTTCAATCTTTTAATCGATAATTTAGGGTGGAAAAACGCTAGAACATATGCGAATAACCTAGGCAACCTCCTAGTAGCATATTTTTTTGGAAGCGCATCGGTTAGCGATTGCCCAATTTCTTTCATCCACATTCCTTTCTTGTGGATAATGTAGCGCGCTCTATCTTCTCCCATTTCTAAGGCATTAACATGAGCAGCCGCAACATCTCGAACATCGACGAAGTTAATGTGAATGTCTAGAATAAACGGTGGCCCGCTAACAAAATGCTTCAGATAAGACATCGATCCATCCTTGTGTCTTTCATGCAGTATTGGTCCGAAGACAATCGACGGGTGAATAGTCACTAGACGCAAATCCCTTCCTTCAGCCCAACTACGAATATTCCTTTCAGCCTCTGCTTTAGCAAAGCCATATGGGTTGTAAGTTGGACCCGCATCTTCGCACCAATCCCGGTCAGTGAAGATCTTTCCATTTTCATACTTTGAAGAACGTATAGCTGCCACAGATGAAGTGTGTATTATCCTCTTCACATTATCCATTACAGCGCATAAATTCTGAACACCAATAACCGAAGGATCTACAACCTCTTTTTTTACATCCTTTGCACCAACATATAGTGCCGCAGCACAGTGAATTACATCGTCACAACCCTCTACTGCTTTTCTCAAAGAATCAACGTCAAACAAATCCATTTTTACACATTCAACATTATCTAAATCTGAAAAAATATTGGAGTAATCAAGGTTTCTCATTCCGGCCCTTACCGAATATCCTCTACTACTCAACTCCCTGACGACATGAGCGCCAATGAAACCAGAAGAGCCAGTTACTAGAACCGCCATGAAACTGGGATAGGCAGCGCGTGTTTGATGGTATCCATCATTGTAAACTTGGTATTTTGACAAAATTAATTCTATTAATTCGAAAACCGATAGTCGTCACATTCTTGCTGTATAGCCACTCCCGCGTATCATGGACAAGGCAGTATTTCTTGCAGGACTTGTTCTATTGACTTCACTTTCAGGGTGCTTTGGTAACAACGAAAACGAAGAAATCGACGAAGAAACACCATATTATCCAGATATTAATGATCGCCAATATTTAGATTGGGAATGGAATGGAACATATTCAATGGTTCTTAAAAAAGGGCCACATACCGCTTTAGATGTTCAAGAAGCAACCATTGAGGTTGATACAACAGGCGTTTGGGAAGGGGGCCCCAATTCAGCAAACGTTCACCTATCATATTGGCTACCATCGAATACTGTAGATGGTGAACAAGTTCCAGTCATTGCCGTCATAAGCCCGTATTTTTCATACGGGTCGCCCGGTGACGAATCCTCTCCAACAAACGTGGTAGGGGGTGGCCGTGGCGAATTTATCTATGACAATTTTATCCCTCACGGTTATGCATTTGCGCAGGTGGCAGTATTTGCAACAGAAGATAGTACGGGCTGTTTCGATTATCGTGGCGATGGAGAGGGGCTGAGTATACACACAGCAGTTGAGTGGCTCGGACAACAAAATTGGAGCAACGGCAATGTCGCAATATATGGTAAATCCTACGAAGGAGCAACCGCATGGGAGGCCGCAGCCCAAGGAAGCACACACCTGAAAACGATCGTTCCTATTTCTGGAACAACGGCACTCGGGCCACTACTCTACAAGAATGGTAGCGCTGAAGCAAGAAGCCAGGTTATGCATTCAAATTA
>QQSA01000045.1 GCA_003602535.1 Candidatus Poseidoniales archaeon | reverse complement strand
CCTACAGCATGTGTTTGCCAACCAGAGTTTTCAAGCGAATTTAGGTCCAAGACACGTCGTCCATCGTATAAGATTGGGTTTCGCATTCTAGATGCTAATCCAGTCCAATCAATTTCCAGACATGCTTTGTGTGCAGTCACTAGTACTGCCAGATCATACCCTTCAGCCAAATCGATGTCTGTGACAACTTCTACTCCTTCAGGGAAATCTCCAGTATCGAGATGAGGATCATATGCTGCAACTGTGATCTCTTTCGATTGTAATGCTTCGGTAAGAGGTTCAGCAGGAGTTTCTCTTGGGTCTCCAACTTCGGCCTTGTAAGACCAACCTAATAGCAGAACTTTGCCTTCCCCGGAAGGAACTCCTGCCTTGTATAGCATCTCATTGAGTACCCCAGCAACATGTATTGGCATTGTACGATTAACCGCTCGAGCGGCCGTGATCAACTCAGCAGGAACGCCAACATCAGCAGCTCTCTGAATCATGTAATATGGGTCTACAGGAATACAGTGGCCGCCAACGCCTACCCCCGGGGTATAGCGATGGAAATTCCATTTTGTTGCAGCAGCAGACAGTACATCTTCTACATCAACTCCCATAACTGGGAAAATTCGTGCAAGTTCATTTACCAATGCAATATTGATGTCACGTTGAACATTCTCAATAACTTTGGAAGCCTCTGCAACTTCTAATTTGCCAACATAACGAACATCTTCTGCAGTAAGGCGGCTGTATAGCCCAACTAAACCAGCACCAACTTCGGCGTTTGAACAACCTATCACACGAGCAACTTGTCTGACGCCATGCGCAGGATCACCGGGATTGAATCTTTCTGGACAGTAAGCGATTTCTAAATCCACTCCGATTTCCAATCCTAGTTCTTCTACTTCGGGCAACCATGTCTGCGCTGTCACACCAGGGTAAACCGTTGACTCAAGCACGACAATTGTTCTGGAGCCCTTGTTCAAAGATTCGAATACAGCGCGTCCAGCCTTTTGCACATAAGATAGGTCAGGCTTGAGATCTTCAGTGATAGGCGTAGGGACAGTTACCAACACGACATCACAATGTGGTACAGCCTCAGCGGTTGATGTGGTAATATTCCATCTCTCTGTACCAGGGGCAGGAATAATGTCGTTAACATCCGGGTCACCAGTTGGGTTTTCTCCTCTCTTTACCATATCTACGGTACGTTGGGAAATGTCAACACCCCAAACGGTAAACCCTGCATCATGGAATCCAATTGCAGTAGGTAGGCCAACATAACCTAGACCGATAATACCCACGGTCAGGTTACCATTTGCCGCTTGATTAGCGAACGCTGGAGTCCATCCCATGATATAATGGGGGGAGGACTTGTTTTTTGAATCCAATGGCTTATTCATGCGAAGGTATGTTCACCTATCATTGTAACCGGATGGTCATGGCGAATGTGCTCGTTACCGGCGGAGCCGGATTTATTGGCACTCACCTTTGTCGTTTTTTACATGAAAAATCGTTACATGTAATCTCATTAGACAATAATCATACTGGAGAAGTACCATGGGAATGCATCACTGCAGATATCCGGGATGCTTTGCAATTGGATGGCATTGATGTCATCGTACACCTAGCAGCGCAAATTTCTGTACCTCGATCAATTGAGAATCCAGATGAAACACTGTCTGTCAACGTCGACGGTACATCTTCAATTATTTCTGCAGCAGAATCGTCAGGAGTTGAAAAAATCATTTTTGCTTCTAGCGCTGCAGTATATGGGGACTCAGATATAATTCCCATTTCTGAAAATGCCCCACTAATTCCTCAATCCCCATATGCAGTATCAAAGATTGTTGGCGAAGAATTGCTTAGACGCTCTCAGATACAGACGTGCGCTTTGCGATTTTTCAACGTATACGGCCCTGGTCAATCGATTAATGGAGGATATGCGGCTGTAATTCCTGCATTCAAAAATGCTGTTTCAACAGGCAAACAATGTACTATCTTTGGAGACGGTACTCAAGTTAGAGATTTTATTCACGTTAGTGATTTAGTTAGAATTATTGGTTTGGCTATCGATTCTGATAATTTACCATCTGAATTGAACATTGCATCAGGTGAAGGAACTACTTTACTCGAACTAATCGAGATATTGAGTGATTTAAATCCAGAAATGCAAGCCCCAAATTTCGAACAAGAAAGAGCAGGAGATATACATACTTCATTAGCAGATATTTCGCTCCTTAAATCAACTTTGGACATAGGGCAATTGACTACAATAAGAGAGGGATTAGAATGAAAGTAATCTGGCTTTCTTCTCGTTTTCTTGGTGGTGATCTTAGTTCCACAACTCAAATTCAACTAGCAAACGGGCTCGTTGAAAAAGGTCACAGAGTAGAGTTTTATTCTCCAGGTAAAGCTGTAGGAAACAGTTTCAATCATCATATTGTAGAGCGAAGCAACATTCGCGGTTTCCAGGCTAGTAGTGTTGTAAAGCAACTTAGAACTCGACTAGACGAGTTCAAAGATGCGGATGTTGTATTGATAGATTGGCCGATATTCAAACTGGCTAAGTTAATTGATAGCCCAGTAGTATTGATCGATAGAAGCCCTCCTGCAGATAGAGGGGTTCTTGCTAAGCTACAATGGCCCAAATGGAATAATGCATGGTCGAAGGCGATTAGGGGAACTGTAGTTTCAGAAGCCCATCGCCAGTTTGTTGCAGATTTCACTAAAACTCCAAGTGCATCGATTGGGGTTATTCCTGCAGGAGTTGATTTGAAATTATTCAAACTAGGTGAGAAAAATGGTCCAATTCGAATGGTGTATCATGGCAGAGTTGACGTACACAGGGGTGTAATGTCTCTACCGATGATACTCGCGGGCCTACAATCCCAAGGTATTGATGCCACCTTACATATCCACGGGAAGGGAGATGCTATCAGTCGTTTGAAAAACATCGATATGAAAGGATTAGAGATTAGCGATGCAGTTCCACAGAGTGAAATTGCAGATTTATTATCAAGATATGATGTTGGATTTTTACCGATGCCAGAGAATAAAGTTTGGAATCTTGCAAGCCCATTGAAGCGTTCTGAATATTTGGCTAGTGGGCTGGTCATTTGTGGTATTGATCATGGAGGCCACCAGATCAAGGATTCAGGAGAGTGGTTACAATTATTTTCTCAAAAAGAATTCATTACTAGTACCGTCGATTGGCTAAAATCGATGGATAGAGATTCACTTTCCGATTTACAAAAACAGGCAAGAAAGTATGCTGAAGACAATCTATCTTGGTCTCATTCAGTTGATACTCTAGAATCGATTATTCTGTCGTAAATCTCTCCCCACTGCTTAGTAATCACATCGACATGATGCTTGGCAACTGATTCTTGCAATCCAGTTTTGATAGGAGAAGCGATTGCGTTTCTCCACCCTTCTACATCATCCAATGGGGCTGTTTTAACACATGACGGGAGGTCTGGAACATTATTCGATGCGACTACTGGACAACCTGCAGCAAGCGCTTCTAAAATCACCATTGGTTGACCTTCAAACGATGATGGGACAATCAAACATCCAGCGGTCTGTAAAAGATTCCACTTTTCTTCTTCGCTTACCCATCCCAGAGCTGTGACGCCGTCTGGTGCATCTTCAACCCCGGTGACCCTTAGATCATCTAATTGCAATGAATATGCGAAGTCATGACCTTTGACAGGGTCATTTCTTCCCATCAGCAATGTGAAATCTTTTCTTACGACGCCTTGTTTTAGCTTTGCATCAACGGGGTTAGGAACTGAGATTGATTCTCCGATCAGTGGCTTCAATTTCTCACTCCATGCTTCAGATAAACATACAACTTGGTAATCATCCAAATCGGACTTGGTGTCGATGTTGAATTTACCTGAATGTATATGGAAAATTACTGGTGCCTTGGCAACCTTTGCAATCGATAATTTACGACGATATGACCAATCAGAAGCACTATGGATGTGTACTAAGTCAAAGTCACCGTTTTTTATTTCCTTTTTTGCAATTCTCCAACGTTTGAATTTTCGCCTAACTCCTTTAGACGAGAACGTATTGCAAGATGATGCTCTCCACCCCTCGGGCGGATTGGCAGCAAGAAGGTGAATCACTGATGCCATACCGCCCGGCGCCATCGTTGGGCCTACATGGACCACCCTTCGCATATGGCGCGCTTCTAACTGCACAGCAATAGCCTTGATGCTAACAAAATCAGGGGTTTTGTTGAAGACGAGATGGTTTAGTCGGTAGTCATGGCAGGCGAATGGTTAGCCTACGGCGAACTTGGTTTGGCCGTTGCAGGATTTGCTCCATTCGCATTACATCGCTGGTCTTGTGGAAGATGGATGAAACAACAACTTGTTTGTCCCGAAGAAATGTCTGGATTGGATATGACGATATTGTTACCAGTTTGGAATGAGGGACTGATAATCGAAAATAAATTATCTAATCTGGCGAAACAGGATTTCAAATCAAAATTATTGTTAATCGATTCAGCATCAACCGATGACACATTATCCAAAGCTAAATCTTGGTTAGAAGATTTCCCCGACGCCTTTGATTCATACAGAATTATCGAAATGCCACAAAGGTTAGGCAAAACATCTGCAGTCATTACAGCATTAGATGCTTTGAGTGATGAAGATGGAATCATAGTAATGACAGATGCAGATGCCACAATGATGCCAGGGGCACTTAGTAGAATCAATCAGTGGTTTAGTAATCCCCAGATTGGAGCAGTAGGAGGGACTCCAATACGTAATGGAGAGTTAGGTAGTGAAGAAAACCATCGAGATTTGTACACTCTATTGCGAGTGGGAGAATCATCTCATGACAGCACTCCTTTCTTGGAAGGTTCCTTATTGGCATGGAGGGCTGGTTCAGTCATTGCCACCGATCTCTATGCTAAAGCGAATGCAGATGATGCTCAAATTTCTACAGCAATTCGCTTGAAAGGACTCCGTTCGATTCAGGACCCAGAGTTAACATTTACAGATCAGATGCCGTTGACTGCTAAAGAGCAGAGACGACAGAAAGTAAGGAGAGCACAGGGATTAGTACGACTTCTTTCACGGAAAAGAAAATTTTGGTTTTCCAAACGACAAGGAAGATTTTCTAAAATCCTAAGGCGTAATGCATGGATGCATCTTCTTTCACCTCTGGCAATAACGGGTGCAGCGATGTTGGCAATTTTTCGAAATATTGCATATTTACCGGATTCCAATCTGATGTTCTCGTTAACATTGATGGAATTTTATTGCTTGACATCATGGGTTTTGACTCGTTCAAACAAGTCGTTCTTCGGAATTAAAATCGCTGGCACAATAATGTGCGGACTAGAGAGCCTATTGGTAGCCATTATGTTAGCGGGCCGTGGAAAAAGCCTGCATATGTGGGATCAGCATAAAGATGTGAGAGATGCTCTTTCAAAGAGATGATCTCCTAATAAAAAATAAAAAAAGCCCCCCTGGGAGCCTAAGCTCCCAGAGGGGCGGAATCGAGCGAGGCTCGTATACTACCGTTCATTCATGAAGTTAAACTTCAAGCTTCAGCGATAGCCTTGACTTCTTGAAGAATCTTACTGTCTTCTCCACCGACACCGATCTTGGTGATGGTGACTTCTAGAGTACAGAATTCCTTGCCTGAAGATGGTGCACAGATGTTGGTTCCTTCACTAATCATCATTTCGTAAGGAGTGTCCCACTCTTTGCCATCGCTCTGTGTGAATACACAGTCTGCGGTGTTGTTGTCGCTTGCTTTCTCACATTCGTAAGATTGGCCATCGTCTACGGTGACGCTAACTCCTACTTGTGACCAGCTTAGGTCCTTTCCTTGTGTCATCTTAACGTATACTAGGTCATCTTGTGTGTTGATGTCATCAGTAATGGTTCCTGCAGCATCCCTACCTTCAAATTGGTAGGTGTCCAGTCCATCTCCTGTTGAATCACCAGCTAAGCTGGATGCCCATACATACAGTACACCAGCCAGAACTACAGTGATCGCAACCATTAGGATGGTAGCGATAACTGGGCTGACTGCCTCTTCGTTTCGGTTCTCGTTGTTCATATTTTTGTCCTCCTCCCCCAAGCGGGGGATATGTTCCCGACAGCAGCCGCGGTATTTAACCTCTTTGCCGTCTAAAGTCTAAAAACCACTGAAAAAACGGTGTACTGCGCCACTGTTTGGTAATGAACCCTATCATAAAAAGTAACACCGAATGCATTAGTACATTCAATTTGTAACCGTAAAATCAGCATTTTATTACAAAATCACAAATTTGTATTAAAATAGCCAAGGCTGGGACTTAGTTAGATTGAGGTGAACAGGGTGAGAGCCAACGGAGAGGGGATGGGATGCACTCAACGGGAACTTCAACAGCCCTGTTCAATCCAGTCCCAAGGTGTCACGGCAAATAACCATTGTGACATTTTAGGCCTTTTTTTCCGTTTTAAGACAAACAATGAGGAGATATTTTCAGGATACAGTCAATATCTCTGGACCGCCAGAATGAACCATTGCTGTATGTTCAAACTGACCAATCATTCCACCATCTTTACACCCTAATGCATGATATGTTTCGAGGAATCTAATGCTGATCAGTTTCTTAACCAGGGCATTCCATTTACTTTGTCGACTAGCTTCATCGGCTTCAGGGAAGGGTTTTTCCAACATTGGGAATGCCCATCTTTCAGCAAAAGGAAGTGTAGAGTATCTTTCTTCTAAATTTCTAGCTAATTGTGCACCTAATGGTTTGAGTTGTTTTCTCGACAATGCCTTTCTCCATAGGCCTTTACTGGTGACTCTGTATATGTTAGAAGAATTTCTTTCACCAATATTCTGAATCAAACCACTATCCCCCGTTGTATTGAAGGGCTCTATTGCATAGACACTCCCTTCTTCAACTACGCCTTTGAACCCGGGGTTTTCCGCACCGCATGCGTAGGAAGGGACACTAACTCCAGCGTGTAATTCCCACGGTTTTAGTTGATGTCCACATAGATTTCTTATCGGTTGGAATCCAGCATCAATTGATGGTTGAGCAGCAGCAGCTCCAACTTTGTACCATGGAGTGCCAGGGTGCAACATCTCTACTGCAGCATCACGAGATTCTTTAGCAGCTTTGATTTGGTCAGTATGTTTTCCTTTATTTCCAACTTCGAGAGTTAATGCATTATCTCCAATATGGCCATTGATATGCACTCCAACATCTAGCTTCACTAGATCACCATTCTCGAAAACCATCTCTCTATCCCAGCCTTCAGGGGCGATAACGCCATGATCAGTGGTATAATGAGCAGCCAATTCATCAACTGCTATGGTTACTGGGAATGCGGGGTTTCCTCCATTTCGTCGAATGAATCGTTCAGCGGTTTGGATTACAGAATCCCATGTTTTACCGACTGTAATTTCCTCACGCATCGCTTCTAAGGTTCTACGTGCAACATGGCCTGCATCGTGCCAATACTTTAGGCTAGATTCGTCCACCATCCTGTCACGTCAGTGGCAGGTACAACGCCCTCTCTCATAACGGTTAGCCTCCAGCCATGTTTCTCATTTTCATCAATTTCTAACCGGATAAATGTACTTCCTGAGCCATTTGGACATTTTCCCGGAATGAATTTCGCCACTCCTAGCCCTTTTGCAGCAATTTCAGTGTCACATTCGGGTTCCTCACCAGATTCATTTGCGCTGGTTGCAGTAATTGGCCCAAATTCAATTGCTAATGATATGGCAGAAGGATGCGAGAATACCCGTATTGCTACTTGGGATCCACCCAGCCTCTGGTCAAGCTTCACCTTTGCAGGCAATATTGCAGTGATTCCTCCTTTGACAAAATGCTCTAACATCTGTTCTAACATTTTAGGAATAATCACTATCTCATCAGCCTGATTTAGATTTGCGACACCTAGACTAACAGGCATGTTCTCAGAGCGACCTTTAGTTGCGAATAAATTGTCTAACCCCTTTGTTATCGGAAGACAACCTAATCCTGGTAGAGTAGAGGTGGGATAAACAATCAATCCACCCGATTCTAGGTGTAATTTCATTGAATCACCCCCGAACCCAATGATGGACATGATTTTCGGCTATTTTTGCAGCCAATTCTTTATCTTCGGTTTTTACTAATAATTTCCCACTTGGGTATAGGGTCAATTCAGCAGGGCCAGAGAATGTCCAAGCAAGGCGAGTCTGAATGCCAACAGTGTATCCAGCATCCTCAATATTTTTGCCAACAGCATCTAAATCGATTTTTTCTATACCTTCGACTTCAATTTGCCATGCGGATTTATTTCCGCACAATTCCATTACGAATGAATCATCAGACAAAATATCGCCTCAAATATCGGGTCTTTCCGGCATTTCAAAAATAGGTTTGGAACTGCTAGATGGTGGCCCAGCAGGCGGTCCGGCAGGCGGCCCGGCAGGAGGGCCAGA
>QQSA01000044.1:10829-13825 GCA_003602535.1 Candidatus Poseidoniales archaeon | reverse complement strand
TCTGATCTAGCTAGACTAACGCGTGCGATGCAACCATCTATTTCCAATTGAATAAGTGAAGTTGTGGGTTTGTTTTTCATGTCTAATTCTCCAATTACAAAATTTAAAATTCCAATTACATTCTAAATACGCCAAATCGGTCATTTGGCAATTCTGCATTTTGACTTGAGGCTATGCATAAACCTAGGATATCACGAGTATCTCTAGGGTCGATGATTCCATCATCCCAGAGTCGTGCAGTTGAGTAATATGGGCTCCCCTCAGTTTCATATTTTTCAAGAATTGGTGAGCGGAAAGATTCCAATTCTTCGCCCTCCATTGGAGCCTTACCTTCTCTTGCCCGTTGGTCTTGTTTTACTGTGGTAAGAACATCTGCAGCCTGTGGACCTCCCATTACAGAGATTCTACTATTTGGCCACATGAAAAGGAATCTTGGGTCGTATGCTCGACCACACATTCCATAGTTTCCAGCGCCATGTGATCCTCCAATAATTACAGTGAACTTTGGAACGTTAACACACGAGACCGCAGTGACTAATTTTGCGCCATCCTTTGCTATACCGCCTGCCTCATACGCCTTGCCCACCATGAAGCCAGTAATGTTCTGCAAGAAAATCAGTGGAATGCCTCTTTGGCCACATAATTCTACGAAATGTGCGCCCTTGAGAGAGGATTCAGAAAACAGAATGCCATTATTTGCAACAATCCCAACTTTGTAACCATGAATATGAGCGAAACCACAAATCAGTGTTTGACCATATCTTGATTTAAATTCATGGAATCTACTGCCATCTACAATTCGTGCGATTATCTCTTTGATATCAACAGGCGTTCGGTTATCTGCAGGAATCAATCCAAGTAAATCTTCAACATCATGGAACGGCTCATCAGGTTCAATTCTGTCGAATGGTGCAAGTTTTCTGGAGCCGAGATTCTCGACTACATTGCGAACCATTCTGAGCGCTTCCGATTCATCTTCAGCATAATGATCAGCGACTCCACTCTGAGCAGTATGCACATCTGCTCCTCCAAGTTCTTCGGCCGTAACTACTTCTCCTGTAGCGGCTTTGACTAGAGGGGGGCCTGCTAAGAAAATAGTACCATTTCCTTTGACAATGATGGATTCATCACTCATTGCAGGAACATATGCGCCACCAGCGGTACAACTTCCTAATACTGCTGCAACTTGTGGAATACCATCTCCAGACATTTTTGCTTGATTTCTGAATATTCGCCCGAAGTGCCCAATGTCAGGAAATACTTCATCTTGCATCGGTAAGAAAGCTCCTCCTGAATCGACTAGGTATATGCAAGGAAGGTTGTTATCATGCGCAACAGTTTGAGCTCTAATGTGCTTCTTTACGGTCATTGGATAGTAAGATCCTCCTTTGACAGTAGCATCATTTGCAACAAATAAGCACTCTCGCCCATGAACCATACCTACTCCGGTTACAATCCCAGCACTATTTGCTCGACCATCATACAACTCATATGCAGCTAAAGGAGAAAGTTCGAGGAATGCAGTTCCTGGGTCAATGATTTTCTCAATACGTTCACGAGCCAACATCTTGCCTCTGCTTCGATGCCTTTCGACGTATTTTTCACCACCGCCATTGCTGACTAAATCTAATCGCTCGCGCAAGGTTTCAATCAATTCTTGATTGTGCGCACGACGTTTTTGGAAGTCCGAGTCGGCACGATTGACACGGGTTGCTAGTCTGTCCATGTCTGCCCCTCATCTCGACCGAAGGTCGAGTTCGACTTGAATCAACCGCTTATACTCCGAGAATTAAGCGTCCAATGTCACGTAATCCTGGAGCCAATCCTACAATCATTACAGCAAGCACGATTAGAACTCGTAAATGCTGCTGCCTGCTCTCGATTCTCATCTGTGAAAACATCCAAATTATCAGTGTAATAATCGTTGCTTTAACCAAGAAAAAGAGCCATGCTCCTTCTCCAAGGATTTCAAAAGAGCCACCGAATTGAATTACAGCATCTGAGACGGGGTGCTTTTCTGAATAGCCAAACCAGTCGATACCAACCATCGTTGCAAGACCATCACACAATTGTCCGAATAGCATCCCTGCTACCATCGGAGTTGCTAGAATTCCTTTCGGAGTAAGAATTTCCACGGGATGTTCTGAACGGTCTTCACTTTCCCATTCGCTTAATGTCATCCCATCAGGAATTAATCCAACTTCATTTCCAGTTAATCGCAACTGAGCTAAATCTTCAGTACCTTTCTTCCATACCATCCAAGTGATCAGTAATGGTATTCCAACTACAACAAGTGTTGGCCAGATTATTTCATTGTCTCTTGGCAACATCCCACTATCTTGAGTCCAAGGTGTTGACATCAGTTGTATCCAATGTCCGAGACCCATTGTAGACAGTCCAATTGCAAATGCAAGCATACTTCTTGGGATCGCTTCCCAATCCCAAGTATTGTGAATTACAACCGCTATCATTACAGCGCCTGCAATTGCTCCACCTAATATCCAGAAATGCCCAGTATCATGGACGTGTACATTCGGAAGAACGAGTAGGCCAGTGAATGCGATATATGCGAATAGTAACATTGCAACCATTGAGATTTCATTCTTCTTTCCGATATGCCCTATTGTCGCAGAAATCACTAACCATACCGCCAGATGAATGTGGATCAGCGGTGAGATGAATAGTACATCTACTCCTGCAGCAAAGTAGTCAGCATCTTCCATTACCCTTAGTATTGGAGCTAATACTACCCATGAAATCAGTGCCCAAACCATTCTGTCATCTACTGGAAGTCTCCATTTTCGGAATAATGCCTGCAGGACAATAACAGCTGCAACCATCGTTATGATGTATACTGCAGTATTGACTTTTGAATAGCCAGCATCACCGCTTTCTCCAGCATCCTTTACGATTGGATCCCAGATGTAAATTTTGATGAAATCATCCCAGAACATTTCTGGGGCGAAAATCAAACCTCCTACAATAAATAGTGCAGC
>QQSA01000044.1:9619-10754 GCA_003602535.1 Candidatus Poseidoniales archaeon | reverse complement strand
TCAGGAAAAGAGTTTTTCCTCAAATCACTCTTCTTCGCCTACGTCAACATCGCATTCTGGTGTTTCACAGCTTGGATCTTCACATTTTGGATTTTCACAAGAGTTGTCGCCTTCAGATTCTTCATCTTCGGTAGCAACACGTGGTTCGTGCACTTCAACGAAAGAGACCTTTCCAGCCTCAACAGCATCTCTTAGAACTGTTACTAGACGGAATTTCTGCATTGCAGCATTTGTGTCGAAAAGCATTGTTTGTGGAACGATTATCGAAAGGTCGTCGCCATCGAATGATACTTCGAATCCTTCGTGGCCAGTATTCGCTTCAAGTAATGCAGAGACCTTCTCTTCTTTGCCTTCAATTACCTTAACAATCTTGTAATCGTACTTTAATTTGCGACCAGCCATTGGGTGGTTGTAATCGATACGAGCACGACCTGCTGCTAGGTAAGAAAGAGTACCTTGACGTCCTTCGATAGATACAGGTCCTCCGATGTACAGTGATTTAGGGTCACGGACATGTCGTAGTAACTTGTCGATTGAGATTGTTTCAATTTGGTCTGGGTCTTTATCTCCATAAGCATCAGCTGGAGCGATTTCTACAGATATGTCTTCGTCAGCCTTTGCAGATAGCAGACTTTCTTCGAATCCAGAAATCAAGTTTCCAGATCCAACAACACAAACAAGTGGAGAATAACTGCGGCCTTCTTGATGCATCTCATGTTCCTTTGCAACTTCTTCTCTAGTAGTTTCAATTAAATCGCCTGACTCTGCGTTGTACAAATCGTACTCGACATGGACAATAGTTCCTTCTTCCATGGTAATTCACCTATCGCCCCCTACGGGGGCATTCCGGCGACCAACCATCCCTATTTCAATCAGTTGGGTCCTCACGACGTAACCAAATGGTCAGACTGGCTAACAACATTAGTGTCCATCCACCCCATACCAGATGAATCCCAGGAAGGTCGTAGACCATTATTCTGACCAGATCACTACCTTCCATCAAAGAGCGTGCCTGTGTCCCATCCATAATCACTACAATGTCTCCGTGCCACATACTAATTCGGTCAACTTCTGACCGAGATTTAGTATCGAATCGAATAACTCCTGGCTCCACAGTTTCAATCAGTTCGCCATC
>QQSA01000044.1:0-9471 GCA_003602535.1 Candidatus Poseidoniales archaeon | reverse complement strand
CTGTCAATAATTGTCGTACTCATTACATGGCCGATTATTAACAATACTAATCCTAAGTGCACAACATGTGCTAAAAGAGATACATTTCTTTTTCCAGTATTCTCTTTGATCAATGAAATCGTTGCAGGCAGTGCCATTAATGCAGGTAACAAAACTACCATGCCGACTTGACCTCTACTTAGTGAAGCACCCAAAATTTCACTCGAATCATATCCTAAAGAATTCCCAAACATCCAAGCAAATACCAATATCAGAGGGGTTGAAATTAGGAATAAAAACACCCTCTGAGGTTTGTCTCTTAAACTCCACATAACCATAGCAATCATCGCTGCGGCGATAAATGGCGCTCCGTACAATTCATGGGCTGCTAATTGGATTGAATCGATGCTTGAAATAAGTATTACAAGTGTCAAAATTAGGTATAATCCCACAACTACAACAGGAGACCATAATGCCATTCTTTGTTGAAATTTCCTATCCTTGAATGAAAATTTAGAATCCGCATTTTCTCCAGCGATGAACCACGGGGTGATGAAAGCGATCATGCCAACTGCACATACCCAGATGTCAAGCATTCCTGACCATGATGCTGATAGGAATAGAACAACTCCTGCACTCGCCCAGCCCCATCCTTTCAATCGCTCTTTCTCGAATATTAATCCAAATGCAAAAATTAGTGACAATAATTCGAATAAAACCATTCCGTGAATGAACCTAAGAACAACCATTACGCCAGGCAGTGCAAACCATTTCCAATCATGTCCAGCGGGTAATGATCTAATTCCTGCTTCAACAAATGGGCCCAGTCCTAAAATTACCAGTAAAGTTGGATTGAAACCGTTGAGGACATCTCCTCCTCCTGCCACTCCAAATGTTGCTAAAGCCGGCAACATTATCAGCCACCATTTTGAAAATTGAGTCCCTAATCTAGATGCGAGGAAAATTCCCATCAGTTGAATTATTCCCAACAGATATACTGCAACTTCTACTCCACTGAAATCGGAAAGAATCAGCATTATTCTTCCGAATACATCTCCTGGAGGTGAACCTTCAGAATTGATAACGAATGTATGAACACTCACTGCCCACACTCCTCCTGCTCTGGTTACCATTGTGGCGAATAATGCCAATGCTCCTGTAGCCATTGCAATTCCAGCCCACATATGTTCTGGAGTTTTTCCAGGTTTGGTTCTAAGATGAAGCAATACAATTAGACAAATCCAGGGTAGTAACGATCCAGTTTCTACAGGGTCCCATGCCCAATATCCTCCCCAATCTAGGATTAAGTAAGCCCATAATCCACCAAGACCTATTCCTAAGGTAGAGAAGAAGAAAGCAGGCCTTGCTACTTGTATTAGGCGATCTTTCATTCCATCTGCGTTGGTGATTAATGATGAAATGGCAATAACTGCCAGTGTAATACAAAGTGAATAAGCCAAGAATATCAATGGAGGATGTATGACCATCAGGTCTGTTTGCAGTAATTCATTCAATCCAGGGCCAGTACTTCCTGCAGCCTTGAAGGGCTGCAAAATCCAAGCGGATAACAATAATGTTAGCGAGAATCCATTCATCAGTCTCAAACGCATCAAATGTGACTCATCATTTTCTCCTGATAGCGGATTTCGCCAAAGAATTGACAACAAGGCCATCCATGCAGCCCAGAGTAAAATCGGACCTTCTCTGGCAGCCCATGTGGCGGCAAATCGGTATTTGAGCGGTAGTTCTTCTCCTCCATACCAAGCGACTAAGTGTATCGAATCATAATTCAAAGTAAACATTGCAGCAAGTACGAAGAATGGTAATGCAATAATCCAGGTAATCTTCGCATTTGGCCGGTATGTGACCCAAGCTGCAACTACTACAGCCAATGGCATTAGCATCGATTCCATATGATCACCAACCGAAATGCTTTGCTCTTGAATAACCAAATGATAGTAACACGCTTATCACACCTTTAGTATACAATATCGGATGACGAACCAGTAATTTCAATCCAATCCATGTTTTATCCAATGGGGACATATTCCCTAGCTCTTCTGGCAAACAGCGAGCCATGTTTGACAACTCCTTGTCCGACAGTTCATAGAGTGATGTTTTTCCTTTCAGGATTTTGTGGTATGGAGGGAATTTCTTTTTCCATGCTTTCACATATGGCTGCATATTTTTGTCAGAAAGGTCTCCACTTTCTATTGCTTTAGAAATTGTAGCTGCTGCTTCTCTACCTGACCACAATGCTAGGTGTGATCCTCCTTCGAAAAGAGGTGATGTGAAACCTGCAGCATCTCCCACCAATATCAATCCGTCACCAGTGGTGATTTCTCTAGGTCCGGAAATTGGAATTGTTCCTCCGAATGGTTTTGGTTTACTTCCTGGTTTACGCCATTCTGGGTTTTGGATTCCATTGTCCTTGAGGTAAGTGTCTTCGATAAATTTGTCAAGATATTTGATGGCGCCTTTCTTGTCAGTTGTTACCAATCCAACATTCGCTCTACCGCCTTTTTTGGGGATCATCCAAACGTATCCATGTGGTGAATATTCAGGCCAAAGATAGAAGTCTAGGTAGCCGTCATTTTCTACTTCTGTCATCTCATATTGGAAGCCTGCAATAACCTCTACTTCTGTGCCCATATCGAGTAATTTTGTAGCCGCTCCGGCGACTCCTGAAGCATCAATTACCGCTTTACATTCAATTGGAAATTCATTTCCTCTTCCGTCAATTTTCCAATTGAGAAATTCATTTTTACTATTGTAAATTCTTTCCATTGAAGTTACTCTGTGTGAAAGGTGCAAACTTGCACCAGCTTTTACGGATTCATCACAAAGCCATTGTTCGAATTTATGCTTCTCTAGAACGTATCCTTTTTCGGTCAATAATTTGGCAGTACCGTCGGGAAAAATAACTCTGATTCCTTTACAATCTAGGGCGATTACATCCTCGGGCAAATCTAGATCAAGATTGTCTATCGCTAGTTGCGAAAGGCACTCTCCACAATGAACAGGAACTCCAACTTCTGGGTCGGCTTCCACAATCATGGTACTCAGTCCGGCCCGAGCGGAATGGAGTGCGGCAGAACCGCCTCCGGGTCCGGCTCCAATAACCAGAACATCGCAACTCGCCATGCCTCCCCGTAGGGGAGGCGGACCTTCAATGAGTCGGCGGAGAACAAGTATTCATGAGGAATGTCCTACAGGATATTGTATGGCCTGGCGTAATTTGACTCGTTGGCTCGCACATTTAGAGAAGGAAGGCGAGTTACTGCGTATCGATGAGCCGGTAGATGTTGAATTAGAAGCAGGAGCAATTGCAGACCGACTTGTCAAATCGGGAGGTAAAGCCGTCTTGTTCGAAAAACCACGTTTGCCAAATGGAGAAATCAGTGAAATTCCATTGGCGATGAATTTGTTTGGCTCTCATGACAGAACCCTCAGGGCATTGGGCGCTTCTCATCCAACGGAAGTAGGCGATCGATTAGTGGCATTGATGAAACCAGATATTGGAGGCATAGTAAAGAGGCCTTGGACAGGCTTACCTCTTCTTCGAGATGCAATCTCGATGCCCCCGAAAAAGGTTCGAAAAGGATCTTGTCAGAGAGTAAAAATGGATGTCGATGTGACTAAGTTACCAATTCCTAAGACCTGGCCGATGGATGGTGGTAGATACATTACTCTGCCATTAGTTGTAACCAAGGACCCTAATTCTGGTGAACATAACTTGGGTATGTACCGTGGCCAAATCTATGGTCCTAAAGAAGTCGGATTGCATTGGCAAATCCACAAACATGGCGCAGATCATGCTGCTGCATGGCCAGATGGAAAGATGCCTGTTGCGATTTGTATCGGTGGCCCTCCTGAACTGATATTTTCGGCTATAGCGCCACTCCCAGATAACCTGGAAGAATACATGTTTGCTGGATTCCTTGGTAAAAGGAGATTGAGAATCACCAAAGCGTTGACACAGGATCTACTAGTTCCTGCAGATGCAGATGTTGTGATTGAAGGGTGGGTTGATGCAACTCAAACAAGAACTGAAGGTCCATTTGGAGATCATTTTGGTTTCTATTCACTGACTGGACAATATCCTGTGTTGAATGTCACAGCAGTTACCAGAAGGAAGAATGCAGTATTGCCTGCCACAATAGTAGGACAACCTCCAATGGAGGATGGTTATCTGGGCGAAGCAATCGGTAAACAATTCAGACCTATTCTTTCTTTCCAGCATCGTGATGTTCTTGATTTACACTTGCCATTAGAAACAGGTTTCCACAATTTGGCCATTGTAAAAAGTAAGCAAAGGTATCCGCGGCAAGCTAGAAAGACATGCCTTGGATTGCTGGGAGCTGGTCAAATGATGTTCCTGAAGATTCTCATTGCAACTGATGAGAAACCTAGTGATTTGGAATCTCTATTAGATGTGCTCAATGAGAGGGTAGATCCAAATTCAGATATCACAATTATTGACGGGATGGTGAGTGATTCACTTGAACCTGCATCTACTTACGAAAACGTTCATTCGAAATTAATCATCGATGCGACAAAATTAGTCAGTGCTGATCCTCGTAGCGGCGACCCCCTCGAAGGCTCCTTCGTTGAGGATTGCCCTGCATGGCGCAAAGGAGAAGAAGACGCTCCTGGAATCAGTGAATCTTTGGTCGAAGAAATCAAAAAATTAGATAGTGTTGAGGACTGTCTTTTATTGCGAAATTCGATGTTAGTAGTTACCGTGGAAATCAATGGAAGGCCAAATCCAAGAACGGGGGCTTCATGGCCAAATGAAGAGGATGCGGAGGCTCAGAGGAGTAAAATAAACCAATTGCGAAATTCAATTTGGCAATTGGACTCCCAAAAAAGCCTTAGGTGGTTATTTGTAACCGATAATGATCTAAATTTACACGGTGATGGCGTTAACAGAAGACTGCTTTGGCAGCTAACTTCACGATTTGCTGTTGAGAGAGATTTCATCGTTGAAGATGGTAGAATTTTCTGGGATGCTACAACTCCGATTCCTTCTAATGACGGGCCGACTCCGGTAAGACGTTGGCCAGCGATAACAATGCATGATCCAGAAACTCTTGAGTCAATCGAGAGATTCGATTTGCCACCTTGGCCAGATAATTTGGTGATGTGATGGATATCAAACAAATCGCTTCATTCGTAAAGATTGAGCATACTTTGTTCAGTCTTCCTTTCGTATTTATTGGAGCATATATGGCGGGGGATCCGACATATACACAACTTGCTTGGATATTGGTTGCAGCGGTCGGAGCTAGAGGTTTGGCGATGGGTTTGAACAGAATCATTGATCGAGAAATCGATGCTGCAAATCCTAGGACTGCTACTAGGCATCTGGCTTCAGGCTCAATGTCTCTTTCAACCGCATGGATACTATGTGGTGTGTTTTTGTTGATGTTGGTTGGAGGGGCTTGGATGTTGAATCCATTATGTTTGTACTTGTCACCGATACCAGTTGCTGCATTCGTAATCTATCCTTATCTCAAGAGATATACATGGTTGTGCCATTGGTGGCTAGGAGGATGCTTGGCATTGGCTCCAGCGGGCGCATGGGTTGCAATTACCGGAGAAATATCTTCGAAATCTTGGTATCCTGATTTGCTGTTTGTTTCCTTGGGTGTACTGATATGGATATCTTCCTTTGATCTTGGATACGCCCAAATGGATATTGAAAGCGATAGAGAGAATGGAATCAAATCATTCCCTGCTAATTTCCAACCTCCTGTCACGATGACGGTTATGCTGATGTCTACTCCTCTATGGGCTGCGGCATTCTCAATAGTTTCAGTTGTTGGTACTTTGATTTCCTTGGCCTTGGTTTTGACGGTATTATCTGCTTCTGGCGACCAATTCCAGAAATGGTGGTTTAGAGCTCATGTGTCCACAGGTTGGATTCTATTAATCGGAATGCAACTTTCATAGAGCGGCGTGATTTCCATTGGATTATGAATCCAATCGTCAAGTCACTACTAGAGTTTAATCAATCCTTTGAAATTCCACGTTTAGAAAACCCTGGGCTAGGTCCTGACGAATTAATAGAATTAAGAATCAAACTTTTGGAAGAAGAAGTTCAGGAATATGCTGAAGCCGCAAGATCTGGTGATCTTGTTGAAGTTCTGGATGCTTTGGCAGATATTGGCTATATTTTGGCTGGAACAATCATCAATCATGGTATGCAAGATATCTATGATGATGCATTTAACGAGGTACATCGTTCTAATATGGCGAAATTAGTAGATGGAAAAGTAATTCGTAGGGAGGATGGAAAAGTCCTGAAGCCAGAAGGTTGGCAGCCTCCTCAACTCGCACAATTCCTCCAGTGAGTTATTCAGTAAGTGTCCTCCTTCGGAGGACATGCGCACGGCTTTAGTTACCGGGGGTGGTCGCGGAATAGGTGCGGCGATATCTCGGAGATTAGCTAAAGATGGCTATCGGATTTTGCTGACATATTGCAACTCTTCAAAGCCAGCTGAGATGGTTGTTGATGAGATTCGAAATTCAGGAATAGATGCTGTGGCTGCGAATTGTGATGTTACAGATGCTAGGGAAGTTGCGTTATTGGCAACTCATCCTTGGGTCATCGAAGGAATAGATGTTCTTGTGCTAAATCATGGTAGGTATGATCGGATAGATGCCAAGGAATTGGATATAACTCATCTTAAACGAACGATGTCTACTAATTTCGAGGGAGCATTCTTGGTCTGGGATTCCATCAAGCAACAACTTTCTACAGACGCAAGGATTTGTGTTATCGGTAGTCAGTTAGGAACTAGAGGCTCTGCTCATGGTGCTGATTATTCTGCGTCTAAGGCCGCTTTGGCCACATGGGCTAGATCTCTCGCACAATCGTTAGCACCTGAAGGCAAGCGGGTAAACATAGTCGCTCCAGGTTTTGTCGATACTGATATTTTGTCAGGAGATAGTCCTGAAAAAAGAGTTAGCAGGGAACAAGAAGTTCCTCTTAGAAGAATAGGAACTCCAGAGGATATTGCTGGAACAGTTTCATTCCTAGTTGGTCCAGAATCGAATTACATTACTGGCGCTGTTATACATGTCAATGGCGGTTTGTATTTACCTTAGGATGTGGAGAAATGAGCGATCCCTTCGATATATCGAAGGCCCTTGAAGGGGCTGTGAAAGACCAACTTTCACCAGAGGTTTCTCGCTTCAGAATTCACTCGGAACACCTACCTGCGGGGGACCAAGAAAGTGCAATTGAAAAATTAGTTTTTCAATTGGAAAATAAACAAGAAAGATGCGTACTTTTAGGGGTCACAGGATCTGGAAAAACATTCGCAATGGCTCACCTTATAGAGAGGCTAAATATTCCGACTTTGATAATGAGTCATAACAAAACATTAGCTCGTCAATTGTATCAAGAAATGGCCGGATTATTTCCTGAGAATGGGGTGGAATATTTTGTATCTCATTATGACTATTATCAACCTGAAGCGTATCTTCCTAAGAGAGATTTGTATATCGATAAAGAGTTGTCAATCAATGAGAGAATCGAACAAGAAAGATTTGCAACTGTAGCTAGTTTAGTTAGTAGGCCAGATTGTATAGTAGTATCATCGGTTTCTTGCATTTATGGATTAAATGCCCCTGAAACTTTCCTAGCATATCATTGCCGCATTCATGTTGGTCAGGAAATTGAACCGATCGATCTTATTCGTGAATTAGTCGCTTTGCAGTATAGTCGAACAACCACTGATTTACAACGTGGCGAGGTTCGACTTCGGGGTGAGAATCTCGATGTTTGGATGCCTAGCCGTGACGACCCACTCAGAATCAGATTCGGTTTTGATGGAGTTGAATATATTCAGATTTGTGATCCTGTGACATGGGAGGTCTTAGATGAATTAACAGAGGCCTGGATACATCCTAAAGAATTCTTCATGGTATCTCCAGAAAGGTTCGAAGCCGCTTTGGAAAACATTGAGACAGAACTAGATGGAAGGGTTGCGGAATTGAAAAGCCAAGATAAAGAAATCGAGGCACATCGATTAGAACAGCGAACTAGATATGATTTGGAAATGCTTCGCGAAATTGGACATTGTACCGCTGTCGAGAATTATTCAATGCATTTCGACGGACGTGATTACGGAGAGAGGCCTTACTGTTTGTTAGACTTCTTCGCAGCAGCAGCCAAACAATTCCATGGAAATCCAGACAAGTTTCTTGTAATTATGGACGAATCACATGTGACATTACCTCAGGTTGGAGGTATGTATGGAGGGGATAGAAGTCGCAAGTTGAATCTGATTGAACATGGATTTAGATTACCTTCAGCCGCAGATAATAGGCCACTCAAGTTGAACGAATTCCAAAGCTTAGTCCCCCAAATGGTCTACGTTAGCGCTACTCCAGGTGAAAGAGAGTTACTCCATCTTTGTGAAGTCACAGGTCAAGATGCGCCCAAAGGATTGCGGCATGTTGCCGGCGGGGGTGGCGTCGATGAGCCAGAGTATGCAAAGAAGCACCCCGATTCGGAAAGCATGTATGACATGCTCCAGATGATTGATGAAATTCCACGAATGGAAATCAGGCCTACTGGCTTACTCGATCCGACTATTGAGGTTCGCGGAACTGAAGGTCAAGTTGCAGATTTGTTATCTGAGATCAACGCTAGGATTGAGAAAGGTGAGCGAACCTTAGTCACGGTTCTGACAATCAAGTTTGCAGAGGAGGTTGCTCAATACCTGAACAAGATGGGCATCAAGGCGCATCATCTTCATTCGGAAATAGATACGATTGAGAGAACTGAAATCATTAATGCACTGAGAATTGGTCATATCGATGCAATAGTTGGAATAAATCTGCTACGAGAAGGATTAGATATTCCTGAGGTAAGTTTGGTAGCAATCTTTGATGCAGATCGACAAGGCTTCCTGCGCAATGAGAGAAGTTTGCTGCAGACAATTGGACGGGCTGCTAGAAATTCAGAGGGTAAAGTAATACTCTATGCTGATTCAATGAGTCCGCCAATGACCGCTTCAATTCGTCAAACTCTCGAAAGAAGACAAAGGCAAAATGCGCATAATGAGGAACATGGAATCACTCCTGCTACTATCAAGAAAGCACTTCCAAAGATGGGTAGCGATGTTGACGATTTGATTGCAGGAACTTCTGGAGGGAAAAGATTGGTTGGCGCCAAGGGTGGTAGAAAGAGTGGAGATTGGGCGAGCAATCTGAAAGTCGGAGCAGGTCAATGGGCGAGTTCAAATACAGTGAATAACAACATTTCTCAACCAATTGAAGAAATTGATTTTTCAATTGAAGAATTAAAAGAGATGATGCAGCAAGCAGCGCTCGAATTAGACTTCGAAAGAGCGGCTATTTTGAGAGATAAAATCCTAGAAATAGAATCTCAAAATTAGTAATGAGGTTCATATGCCAAAGCCCCACGCATTCAATCATGGCCATTGATCCAGAATCATTTGACAAGCCGGTCAAAGA
>QQSA01000043.1:7688-11749 GCA_003602535.1 Candidatus Poseidoniales archaeon | reverse complement strand
AATTATACCTGTCAAAATGAATTAGGGCGCGTATTTGATGTGATTCAAGTTGAAGTGGTTTCAAGCCCACAAATTGTTACTTTGACATGTACATTTGAGGCGACAGCACCTTACACAAATATCAAATTTGTACCAAGTGATGAAGTAGTAAGTTCAACGAAATCTTGGAATTGGGAAACAAAAGAAACCGATGAAAATATTGCTGATGATGCTGGCGGAATGACTTTCGAAACTGCAGGCATGATTGCACTAATCTGTGTCGTATTGATTGCAGTGTTAATCGCAGCCATTATTCTGACTAGAGAAAGGGAAGAAGAAGTAGAGAGAGACATTTTCGATTACTGTCCAGCGTGTGATGGTGAATTAGAAGGTACGGAAGATCGCTGCCCACATTGCTCCTTTAATCTCAAGAAAGCAAGAAAACAATTCCATGACTGTAATTCATGTGGCGAGTCGATCCCTGATTTACTGTCCAATTGTCCATATTGTGGCGCCGACCAAGATGTCTCATTATATTTCGAAAAGCGTGAAAGAAGAATTGTTGAGAAGGAAACAATTGCTCTTGTCGATGAAGAAGAAATCGATCCTGAAACAATTCATGCTGCTGGTTACGAAGGATTCGATGAAGCGGTGAAAGAATTTGGTTATGATGCGGATGATCTTGAAGGTCACTGGGATGATAACATTGCCAAAGCAGAGGCAGAGGTCGAAGCCGCATATGATAGAAGAGTTGCAGCAGAAGAAGAGAAAGAACTCGATGACGAAGAAGCACTTGCAACAGTTACAACAACACTCAAAACCATCGATGAAACCTTTGAGGGACATGACATTGATGCAATTCTGGAAGATAAGGATGTTAAGGCCCACTTAGATGATGGTGGCGAGTTAAGTGCTAGCGATGCTGAAATTAGGAGCCGTTTATTCGAAATTACTGGTGAAGAAGGAGTACTTCCTGGAGAAGAGGTGCGTATTGGAATGGGAGTTCAAGACCGCTCATTAGCAGGAAATGAACTTCCAGAAGAGGCCATGGACTTTTCATTAGATGAAGAAGACGATGAAGTTAATCCGGTTGCTGCAGCAGCAGCTGCAAATAAGAGAAGACGAGGCGTTCGAAGAAAATCGAAGGTTAAAACTGCAGAATGTGGTGCATGTGGCGCCGATATCCCAGTAGATGCAAATGAATGTTCTACATGTGGTGCTAAATTCGAATGAGATGCCCGTCAGTACTCATAGGGTTCGTCATCGCGAAAGCTCGGCTGACCCTCTTGACTTCATTCAGGCAAGTGGGTCGAAGTATCATTTATGCTTCAAACCATCGAGGGGTTTGATTCATACATTGGTTCCTCATGGAGTGGGATAATGAGGCCTCGACGAGCGATGTCAGCATTCATGATGTTAGCCATATTAATGGCTTCCAGCATGGGTTGTATCGGACTTGTTCCTGCTCGTGAATTTTTGGAGGATTTAAGAGATCCACCAAAGTTGAATGTTTTGACTGATAAGGTCGGCGTTAATCACACATTCATCACAACTTCAGACATAGGTAGTACAGAAAAGAAAGCCACTGAGACATTTGAAGTGAATTCTGAAGTTATTGAAATCAGGGCTTACATCCAAGCAGAGATGGCATTAGATTTCATATTTGATGTTCCTGATGACGCAAGATATGTCAATGCATCATTAATCGATGCAAATGGTGATGAGGTCTGGTTTGAGTCTTTGACTGAAACGGCAAGGCCTCTAATCGCAACATTCCAACAACCTTTGGCTGAAGGAACTTGGAGTTTAGTTATTGATTCACGAGGATACGGTGAAGATACTGCAGGTTTTTACCAAGACTCTTTTCAAGTTGTGATAAATATTGAAAGGCAGTGTTGGATATACCCAACTGAAGATCAATGCTCTTACGATTGATTATACTAAACTTGAATCACAAGCATATCTTCGGGAACAACTTTGACACTTCCCCTTTCTGTTGTGATTCCTCTCAGCGCCGCCTTCTGTCATTAACCGCTGAACTTCTTTGACTGCTGAAAACAATATATGCTTAGATTCATCATCCCAGTCTATTGTGTGAAGATTTTCTGAACCATATCTGAGAACCCCATAAGGAGGTTTACGATTAGTTGTGGACTCAACAAGGTGAAGATATGCCAACAATTGCATTTTGTGAGATTTGTGAGGTTTCTCTGGAATTTTACCAGTTTTTTGCTCTACAGGAATAAATTCTCCTTCAACAATTACAATTTGGTCAGGCCTTCCGCGCAATCCAGTTTGTTCATCGATTAATAGCCCAGCAGTTGCTTCATCATCTGAATATGCTACGTCCATGTCATTTTCCACACCTGCATCTATCCTAGCAATTTCTAATGCACTATCTGCAAGCAAAGCACGTTGCAATTGCCAAGATGCTAGTAATGTCCAAACCATGGCGACTGTAACTAGAATAAATCCTGCTTGCTGTTTGTCACTTGCCCATGTCAAACCAATGGCATGGAGTCCAAAAATCGTAGCACCCATCAATAATCCTGCTTCAACTCTTCCACCTTGACCCCAACCGCCTATGAATCCAAAAGGCTCGAATGTAGGAGATATTACTTCGGTGTTCAAATTGCTAATCTCATCAAAATCATCCGAGTATGAGCTACTAATTCCAAGCCATTTTCTCCATGGTAGATAGATTGCAAAAAGTCCTAATCCAAGCCATATTAAGGCCAAAATCGTAAGATATCTGGCGATATCCAATGGTGTTCTAGAATCACTAATATTTGTGAAAATAATCGCATCTGAAATGAAAATTATAACAATTGTAAACCACCAAGACCAGATGATTAGTGCCTTTTTCAACTCATTTTGTTTTTCTTTAAAGCTCTTAACTTTGGAATGAATTTCAGCATGTTTTTGTCTTCCAGCAGTGATTGCTTCGCCACGTCCAGTCTTTCCTTCGCGGGCTAAAGACCACGATAATGGACAATATGCATGCCTTTCCAGATCACTTGCTGATACATGCAAGGCTTTTCCTTCCAGATCTCTCCAAAAACCATCATCGCTTTCTTCAGCGATAACATGTTTGTTGGTGACCTCAGAACTCAAAAAACCATCTCGTGAATTTGTCCGTGGGGGAGCCTTGACATCAAGGTTATGCCTACTCGTATGATTTATCACTTCGTTATACTGCGCCTTCGCACTCCCAAATCCTTGGCGAAGTGGTTATTTAGGGGTGGACGGTGGCCCGAATGCTGGAGTTATACTATGACTGAACTTCTTATCGACCGTGAGACCTATGAGACACATGCTGTGAACATTGGTACTCAGCAGAAGAGCGCCGATATGGCACAATTTATCCAAGAGGTACGTGCTGATGGTTTGTATATGTTGGATATCGACATTACAGATAGTAGAATTCGTGCAATTTCTCAATTCTTAAATCGTTACAATGCTGCCAACATCATGGTAGTTAGTGCTCGCCAATACGGACAGCGCCCAGCACGCAAGTTCGCAGAGGCTATCGGTGCTAATGCAAGTGTAGGCCGCTTCATTCCTGGAAGTTTAACCAACCCTGCTCTACGTTCTTATGTTGAACCCGATATGTTGTTCGTAACAGATCCTGCTGCTGACCAGCAAGCTCTACGTGAAGCAGTCAATTCAGGACTTCCAATCGTTGGTATCTGTGATGCTAACAATAACCTGCGCAATGTTGACTTAGCACTGCCTGCTAACAACAAGGGTCGCAAATCACTTTCTCTTCTGTACTGGGTTCTTGCTCGTGAAGTACTGAAGGCTCGTGGCGAAACAACAGATGAGGCATGGGCAGAAGCACAAGACCTTGAAGACTGGGAATCTACTTTCTAAGTTCAACTAACCCTTTAGGGTGATGAGATGAGTTCATTCATCTTGCCTAAACCTGGTGAATGGGAGGGCGAAGAACGTCCAATTTTTCTCGCACCAATGTCAGGTGTAACTGATTTACCATACAGACTTCTTGCAAAAGAATGTGGAGCGGATTTTACCATTACGGAATTTACAAACTCTACAGCATTGACCAGAGATGCTGCAATGTC
>QQSA01000043.1:0-7501 GCA_003602535.1 Candidatus Poseidoniales archaeon | reverse complement strand
CCACAGAGTCTAGTTTCGATGTGTGAACAAATTGTAGATCGAATCGATATTCCAGTTACAGCAAAAATGCGACTTGGGACAGGTCAAGGAAATTTCAATGCCAAAGAAATATGTCAGGATTTAGAACAGGTTGGCATTCAACGTCTTTGTGTACATGGCCGAACATTGAAGCAAAGGTATTCAGGAGTTGCAGATTGGGATTATATCACAGAAGTTGTAGATTCGGTTGAACTCCCAGTGATTGCAAATGGTGATGTCGTAGATGCCGAGTCAGCCAAAGCATGTCTCAGTCAGACTCATGCTGCAGGTTTGATGATTGGTAGAGGAGCTATTGGTCGACCATCAGTATTCGGTGAAATAAAAGTAGGACTTGGGTGGATGGAGGAAGAAGATCTTCCTTGGATATCTGCCTATGATGGAGATTGGCATAGCCAATCAGATGTTGCAAAACAATTTGCGACCCGCCGTTGGTGTTGGAATCGATACATCGAATTAGCTAGGCAAACTACTGGCTTGGAACTGAAATCGATGAGAGGGCATGCTGTATCATTCACTAAAGGCCTGCCAAGTGCGAAGAAGATTCGCACAATTATGCATGGTAAAACTAGCAAGGAAGAGTTTGCACAAGCAACAAGTGCTTTCCTTGCAACAAATTGAAAGGAACCATTCGATTCGGAGGGGTATGAACCCTCAGTTACAAAATATGTTGATGCAGGATGCAATTATCGTACAACAGGCTATCGAAATGAGTAATGTTCTGTTAGGCATAGATTCTGCGAACAAATACGATGTTTTTGCCCCAACAGGGCATAAACTAGGTTCAGTAGCAGAGATAGGGAGAGGTGCTGGAGGTTTTATTATGCGCCAATTGTTCAATAATGCTCGAGCATGTAAGTTACAGATATTCGACATCCAAGGTACGGAAATAGGTCTAATTGACAAACCATTTAGATTCATCTTTTCCGAGATGGCAGCAGTTTCAGGGCAACAAGATGCTATGGTAGAAATAGGCCGAGCAAAGAGAGTAACTCTCTTTAATAGAAATTATACAATCTCTGTAGGCGGAGTGCCCCAATTCACTATTCAAAGCAGTTTATTCCAATTTCGTAGATTCAAATTCGATGTAATGAGAAATGGTGTATTGATTGCATCAATTGTAAAGAAGTTCGAAGGTTTCATGAAAATGGCATTCACACAAGCTGACAATTTTTCCATTCAATTCTTTGACAAGAATCTAACTCTTGAAGAAAGGTATACTTTGTTCGCCACCTTGTTTTTGATAGACTACGACGTCTTTGAACAGATGAATTAGTTGTTGTTTTATTGACTATCTCAAAAATACATCAAATACAATAAGCCACAAAATGGTAACAATAAAATTAGCAGATACAATAGTAGTATTGAACGTTCATCAGATTTCGTTTGCCAAATTTCAGAAAAGCCGCAGTCCATACAACGATAAATCCGACCTGCGAACATATTACCCATGCCCCCCATGGTGTTTTCTTTGATGTTAGTGGATGAACATTTAGGGCAAACACCAGAGGTCTTCATAGTAAACAACTAATTTTGCAGTCCTAAAATATTATTCTACGTCAGAATGATTTTCCAACAATTGGCCAATTTTTTCGATTCTACGGATTATTCTATTTAGGTCATCCATTGATTTCTGTTTCATCATTGATACATCCATTCCAACTAATCTATGGCCCAAAGGTAGCCTTCCTCCGAGTAAATTTAGTAGAAGCATCTGATCTTTAGCATCCATTTGTTTCAAAGCGCGCTTAATTGTTTCAGGCTTACACGTACCTTTCTTGAGATTTTTTAGTAATGAATTGGGTACGGAAAGGCGCTCAAAGCCACCTTTTTTTAGGAGCCAGTCTTCACCTCTACGCATGTATTGTGTCGTCATTGCAGACCAAATTGATGTAGATAATCTATCGGTTCTAGCAACTCTTTCTATCATCCCAGTAGCCCTGAAACGCTCGAGAATTCTTCCCACACGAGGTTTAGGACCATCCAATTCTTTGGCTGCTTCATCGATTGAAATTGGTGGGCCTGAATTTAGTAACATTTGGAAAATATTGACTGACAAAGATTCGGCAGCGATTTCTTTTCCTGGTCTTTCTCCCAATAGTCCCATGTCTGCCATGAATCTTGAGAGCTCACTTTCACCTTCTTCTAGAGGCCCCCATTCTTTTATCCGAAGAAGTGCACTTGGTTTTCCATCAGGTGGCAATTCTATCGCCATAGCCACTTTCTTACCACGGTTCCAGATTTGATCAATCAATTCCAATCGTTGAGAATGAATCAGGTTTGCTCGTACTTTCATACTTGCAATCGCTTTGGTGATTGAACCTCCTACCAGGTAGTAAGATCGCCATCCCTTACCGGATGATGTTGAAACCAATCCTGCTGAAACAAGTCTGGCAAAGTGATGATGTATGGCTGCAGGAGTAAGTCCCAAGTCATTCGCTAAATCTCTAGTTTCATATCCTCTACTGGGGTCCTGAAATAGATGTTCAGCCAAGATTCTGTGGATTGGTGAATAAGTACCATCATCAGCAGCATTTTCACCTCTTCGCCGATGGAGGCATAAAGTGTCAATAATCCAAGAAATTAGATTGTCTCGGTTTTTCTTACTTGCAGGTAAGGGTATTTCATCGAGCCGCAAGTCAAACATGTTACTAACCGAATGACGAGAGGTCTTGAACAATGCGCAACAAACGTCGCTTGAGAGACGATTAATGAATCAACGTCTTTCGTCGGACCACTCGTAATCAATTGGTCTTGAAGAATCCCAATCTTCTGAATCAATAAGGTGAGGCGCCATCTCCAGACGATCTTCTCTCATTATTCCTCGACGACGTAATACTTTCACAGCAGAATGAACAGTTGCTCTAGAGCGCCCAATTCTTCTGGCTAGGGATGCTTGTGAACGAGGTATCCCGTTTGCTTTTATTTCATCGATAATAGTTCTCTGAACAAGTGACAATCCTATTGGCATCTTTCTAGCAGCTTCGTTCTCACCAACATTCATTCCTCTTAGCACTTCTACTTGAGAAGGTGCACCTGCAAAATAGCAGGTACGGCCATTTACTGAAATTATGGTTATTGCTTTTCTGCTTGTCAATACATCAAGGTGATGTCTTAGAGTACCATTTGCAGCTGATAAATTAGATTGGAGTTCCCGGTAACAGAGGCCAGGGCTCTTTTCTAAGGTTCGAATAATTCGAGTTCTTAGTGGATGTTCATAATCGCTAATCTTGGATTTTACTCCGCCACGAGCGAACGCTAGAGCAGAAAGACTGGAGCCAAGACCTACCAATCCTCCGGTAGCTCCAGCAATACCTGCTGCGAGCCATGGGCGCTGAGATATCCACTGCTTTAGTAGCGCCATGATTATTTTTCAGCACTAATCACATGTAATGGATTCGGTTAGTTGAATCATCTAATTAGACTTCAATGATCCGTTACAAATTTTTAGATGTGCAACTAGTGGTGATAGCAATCTTCCACATGTAACTCCATGTTCGGAAAGAATGTAGTCCACCCTTACAGGAGGCCCATCATCAACTTGTCTAATCACTAAATTTTCTTCAACCAAAAATCGTAACTTATCGGATAGAGTACGACTAGATATTCCTGAGAGTAAATTTTTCAATTGGTTGAATCTTCTTGGACCAGCAATGTATAGTGTGGATAAAATTTCGATAGTCCATCTGCTTCCGAAAACATGCAATGCTTCCACAGCAGCTTCAACTTCCCATTCTGTATTCCAAGGACCATTGGTGGAGTGCTTGGCCAATACACTTCGAATATGCGTACCATTAGAAATTGTATCCGCAACATGCGTTTCTACATCTTCAAGAACTAGTTTAGGAAGAGTTAGTGGTGGCTCGGGCATATACTGGGTAAGAGGTGTCCGAAATAAAACATAGTGTAACAGAAACACCATCAAGAGTTTTGATATGTAGGTTTTCTACCTTCTATTAGCGCACTCAATCCTTCTAATGCATCATCAGTCGAGAATATCGTTTCAAGATTACCTAATTCTTGATTTAATCCATCTTCCAAGCTAGTTGAACCTGCTGCATTGATCAAGTTATTTGCAAGTGATAGAGCAATAGGTGCCGTGCGTGAAAGAGACTTCATTTGTCGAGAAACAATCTTGTCATCTAGATCAAACCCAACCGGACAGTTTCCGCTCAGAATATCTGCAACATTCTCATCACTGTAAAATGAATTTGCAAACTGTACCACCTTGGAATCAAGATTGGCTGGTTTTCCAGGATACTTGTTTTCTGGTTTGCCACTTGAATCAAGAGACTGAATAGTGGCGTCTACTTCTGCTATGTCTACTAGATTAGTTACTAACCCTAGGTCTGCCGCAGTTTGAGAATCCATGAAGTTGCCTGCTAAAACAGCCCATCTCGCTGCAGGTATCCCACATATTCTAGCAGGACGTTGAGTGCCTCCTAAACCAGGGAAAATTCCGATACTAGTTTCTGGGAATCTAAATTGAGTTTTTCGAGTCCCAATTCTATAGTCGCAAGATAATGCGAGTTCTAAACCACCGCCTAATGCAAGTCCTGTGGTAAGAGCAATAGTGGTCTTGGTGGAAGATTCTAATTTATTTTGAACAGTATGGCCATTAGCTGTGAATTCGTAAATGTCAGGGAATGAATCAGCCCGAATTTTGTCGACAAAGAATTTCACATCAGCACCGGCTACGAAAGCTTTGCCTGCTCCTTCGAGAACGATTGTTCTGACACTGTCATCGGAATTTGCTCTGTCTAATGCAGTCCCCAATTGATTGACTACAGTTTCATTCAATGCATTCATTGCCTCAGGTCTGTTAATTGTAACAGTAGCAATTCCGTTTTCAACATCTAAGTCAACATAACTGAATTCGAAAGACTCGTCTCTTTTCCAAACATTAGGAACTGGGAAGTTTGCTAATTCACAATAATCTTCAGCCATTGATTTTGCTTCACTAATTCCTAGACGATTAGCTAACTCGAAAGGACCTCTTGCCCATCGAAGACCAACCTTCGCCCCACGATCAACATCTTCTAACGAACAAATCTCTTCATCGACGATTTGGCCTGCGACCGCAAATACTTGGCCAAGAAGTCTGATCCGTATAGTTTCAGCAGCTTCTTCGCTGCAATCTACATCGTCTCCAATCTCCCATTGCTCTCCTGCTTCAACCATTTCTCGTAGGTTTTCTGCACCAACATATCTTGGAGTCTCAAGTTGTTCTGCCAAATAATCAGTTGAATGTAAGGCAATAGGAGGGCCAGTCAGATTCATCAAGGCGAAAGGACCCATTCCAATTCGAAATGCTTTCATTGCAACAGCATCGATAGCAGCAGCGCTTGCAATGCCTTCTTGCAATAATAGACATGCCTCGTTTAGCCAAGGAACGAAGAATCTGTTAACAACGAAGCCAGGGCGGTCTTTGCAAAGAATCACAACTTTTCCAAGTCCACGACAATACTGTACAGTTCTTGCAATTGTTTCTGGAGATGTTTCTTCTCCTGGAATAACTTCTACCAAACGATTTTTTGCAGGATGATAGAAGAAATGTAAACCCACGAATCGATCAGGTCTTCCAGATGCAGCCGATAATTCATTTACTGAAAGTGAAGAAGTATTCGATGCTAGTATTGTATTGTCTCCACATACTTCATCCAATGTATTGAAAACTGCGGTTTTTATGTCAAAGTCTTCGAATACAGCTTCGATTACTAGATCGGTATCAGGAGATGTATTCTCCGTGCCGATCACTCCGGTTATTCGCCCTTGAATATCTTCAACTTGCTGCGGTGAAAAGATTCTTCTTTCAACAGCTTCAGAAAGAAAGTTTGCAATAATTGATTGACCACGTTCGACCCATTGTGCTTCTCTGTCCACCATTTGGACATCGAATTCTTCTTGAGCGGTTTTCTGTGCGATTCCAGATCCCATGTTTCCTGCGCCGATAATTGCCACTCTCTGTACTGGCTGCATATCGACTGCCACAATAAACACCTCAATGAACTAAACGGCAAGTCGTACAATTCAAAATATGGAGTCATATGCTTCTTGTAGTCTTTGAGTCCATTTTTCCACAGAGAAATTAGCTGCCCTTTCTCTTACTTCTGATGTTTCATCACGTAACTCATTAATTGCAGTCCTCCACATCTCTATCTCATCATGTGGCAAGATATGGTGCTCTAGTGGAATCTCATTATGCGCTGGAGCATCAGCTACCAAAGCAACGGTACCAGCTGCATAGGCCTCTAAGGGAGGTAGTCCGAATCCTTCAGCAATAGATGGGAATAGCAATGCGTCAGCATGTTGTAATGCAGCAACCATTTCTTCTTGTTCTAAGCGACCAACCCAATTTAGATTACAGTTCAAATCAGTAGCCAATTTACATAATTTCTTTTTGGATTCTTGAGATGATTCAGCACCTATCTTGTGAAGTGTGACATTCATTCCACTACAAACTTCGATAGCAAATTCTAGTCTCTTCCGAGGTTCTTCACTTCCAATCACAATCAGGTTGATTCCATCTTTGAACCAAGAGGGTCTTTCGGTTTCTACAGTGTAATCTTGTAGATTGATAGCATGTGGAATCCATGCTGTCTTGATGCCAGGAAACCTCATTTCACATTCTTCTTGTGTATCTTTTGAAACACAAATCAGAAGGTCAGCTCTTGACAAACCTTTTTTGATTTTCTTCAAATCCTTTTTCCGTATGAATGACGGATTATTATCGCCAATTTCTACACCTTTCCTTGTTGAAGGAAACAGATGAAATAAGTCATGGACAGTAATTACAGATTTTCCCGATTTAGGAATTAATCCACCTTGTTCCTGGTCAGTCACATGAGTTAAATCATGTGTTTTAGCTAACAAATTCACCTTACTAGGGCCACTTTTCCATCTTCTCCATATCCGTTTGAAAGGATTTTTACTCAAATCATATTCATGAACATCTCCAAGTTCATATCCTTCTACAATTCCTAATTGCAGCCTATCTAATAACGCAGAATGAGTACTGCCAAGTCCAGAATATGGAGAAAGTGCTCCACCTCTAGCTAGCAAAATCTTACGCAAGATAAACCCTCATTGTATAATTTTCAGATGTTTAATCGATTCAGCAATTCCTAGATCGTCAGGGAAATGCATAGTTGCTTCAGGTATTGGAATCGGTATGATTTCACGGCCAACTAAAGCAACTCTACTTGGGGGAGAATCATCCAGTAATTTACGGTTAGTTAGCGGCGCTAAAGCATTTGAAAAGTCAAGAATATCTTCGTGGAAAGGCATATTTTCTGCAGTCAAGTTTTCACGAGAATTACCTACGTGGACATAACCTTTGCATTCAATCCAATCAGGGTCTGCTCTGTTATCTAAAGCGGCATATTGAGGAATATGTTCAGCCTTCATATTCCTTCCTTTAATCAGGGTGTGCCTACATACAATTCTGGTATCCAGACTTGGTAGC